>JAEKKE010000037.1 GCA_019510535.1 Acidobacteriota bacterium | reverse complement strand
GGGAGATCTTCGTGTATCTTCCACCGCAGTACTTTGAGCAGCCGGAGAGGCGGTTCGCCACCTTGTACCTCCATGACGGCCAGAACCTCATCGATCCGCGGACCTCGCATATTCCCGGACAGACCTGGAGGGCGCACTCCACCGTCGACCGGTTGGCGGCCGACGGGGAGATAGAGTCGCTCATCCTTGTTGGGATCTTTCATGCCGGTGTTCGCCGCATCACCGAGTACACTCCCTCCTCCGACCCTCAATTAGGTGGTGGAGAAGGGGAAAATTACGCACGTTTTCTCGTGGAAGAGCTGAAGCCTTTCATCGACAGCCGGTACCGGACCCTTCCTGAAACGGAACGCACAGGGCTTGGGGGATCCTCACTTGGAGGGCTGATCTCACTCTGGACCGGGTTCCATTTTCCCGGGGTTTTTGGCCGCCTGGCGGTCTTGTCTCCTTCGTTATGGTGGACTCGCCGCAGCATCTTCGATGACGTGGAGAGGCTCACTCCGGAGCCTAAGCCACGCATCTGGTTGGACATAGGTCTGCTCGAGGGCGGGCGCCACGTTCGCAATGCCGCAGCCATGGCAACCCTGCTTCGCCGCAAGGGCTGGGATGGGGCGCACCTGCGATACGTGGAGGAACCGGCCGGTACCCATTCGGAGGAGGCCTGGGCCGCCCGTCTGGGCGATGTGCTGCGCTTTCTCTTTCCCGCCTGATGCCATTGCGTCGCGGAGGCGAGTTGCGAGATACTTAGATGTTGGGAAATGACGGGCCATGGCCCTGTAGCTCCCGCGTGGGCCCGCGACCGGCACAGCCGGCCTGCCCAAATCAAGAAGAGAGATTGAGGAATTCCTGTGCTGATGATTCGTCTCGCGCGTTTTGGTGCGCGCAAGCAGCCCTACTACCGTGTTGTTGTGATCGAGAAGGACCGCGCCCGCAATGGCCGTTCCGTGGAAGTAGTGGGTACGTACAACCCCCGTACTAATCCTGCCTCGGTCAACCTGAACCGCGAGCGCATCGACTACTGGACCAGCAAAGGCGCCCAGATGTCTGAGATCGTCGCGAAGCTTTTTGCGAAGACCCCCGTTGCGGCTTAGGTTACTTTTGCCGGTGGCCTAAAGTAACGAGGTCTCCGGTGCCTAAAAGCAAAACATTCGCACCATTTCGCTTGTTCGTTTGGCGGCCTGCTCACGTAAACTTCTCCCAACAGTTCCCTTCCAGACGGAAGTGATCTGGCAACAGCGGGCTGGCCGTGTATTAACCCACTCGGCTGGTTCGTATCGCTGCCGGGACTCTGCAAGTAGCAGTGTGCTCGAAAGATCCCAAAAGAGGGACAAGAGCCGCTGTGAAGAGTTCAGGAGGCGTTTTACTCCCAAGAGGTGTGTGTGATGAGTCAGGCTGTGCAATCGGAGCCTTCAGGCCCAGTAGAAAGTATGCGGAACCTCGTTCTGGAGATCGCCCGCGCGTTGGTCGATAAACCAGACGAAGTAGTTGTCGATACCTTGGAAGACGACGGAGCAACAGTACTCCAGCTCCGAGTCGCGGTTGGAGACGTTGGTAAAGTGATCGGCAAACAAGGACGGACGGCAAGATCGTTACGTACCATCCTCGGTGCCGCCAGCATGAAACTCCAGCATCGGTTCGCACTGGATATCGTCGAGGAAGATGAGGATGAAGGCGAAGTGGAATAACCCACAAGCTCAAGTCCTGTTCCAATAACAGGAAGCGGCGTGCGTGTGCGCACGCCGCTTTTTCGTCTCAATCTGCGATGTCTGGTTTGCCTTCCTTCCGCGGCGCTGATAGTTGTCAGCGCTTATAGACCTGTCCGTTCTTCATAACGAAGGCGACTCGGGTCAACGCGGAGATATCGTCCAACGGATTGCCTGGTACGGCGATAACGTCGGCCCATGCTCCGGTGTGAAGTGTGCCTATCCGGCCCTCCCATCCCAAAAGCCGGGCGCCATGGACATAGTCCGCTTGCAACACATCGGCGGGCTTCATCCCATACTCGGCCATGAGCACCATCTCGCGTGCCTGCGTTCCGTGGGGAAACGGACCGACGTCTGAACCGACGGCGAAGGGAATCCCTGCCGCCATCTGCTTCTTGAACTCCGCGATATGGAACTGATTCCCGGCATGGCGGTTGGCGGCGGCCGCGGGAGTTGCCGCATGCTGCTCGAAGTACTCGCTGATGGCAAAGGTTGGTACGGCGTAGATCTGTTTCTCCCGCATCAGCCGCATTGTCTCCGGCGCGAGCTGGTCGGCGTGGTCGATCGAGACGACTCCAGCGCGTACGGCAAACAGCGCCGCCGGGTCGGTGGAGCAGTGCACACCAATGGTTGCTCCCTGGCGGCGGGCCTCGTCGACTGCAGCCTTCAGCTGATCCTCCGTGTACTGATAGGGAGACGAGAAGACTCCATCGCGCAGCCGGTCGCTTCCCGTGGCGTAGATCTTGATGAAGTCCGCGCCCTCCTTGAGTTGTTGGCGGATCACCCGCACCAGGTCGTCCGCTGTGTCGGCGTAGGTCGCGTTTGAGGGAAGATGCAGCTCCGGGTTGTAGTGGACCGCGTCCTCGTGTCCGCCGGTGATGGAGATGGCGTTGCCGGAGACACGCATGCGCGGCCCCGGAATCAGGCCGCCGTTGATGGCGTTCCGCACGGCAGAATCGGCTGAACCTGCACCTTCGGTTCCCATATCGCGCTCCGCGGTGAAGCCGGCAAGCAGATCCTGTTTCGCGGCTTCGGCGGCCAGCAGCGTGCGTTGTGGAACAGACTCCTCGAAGGTCTGTGCATCCTCCGCACCAGGATGAAGAAACAGATGCGTATGCGCATCGATGAGGCCGGGCATCAGTGTTCGATCGCCGAGATCGATCACCTCCGCCCCCGCTGGACGCTCGACACGCGTGCCGGAAGCAGCGATATGGTCGCCCTCGACGAGAATCTCTCCCGGAGTAAGGATGCGGCCGGTCTCGGCCTCATACAGCCTGGCCGCATGCAGAACCGTTTGTTTTTGCTGTGCGGGAAGAAGGGAAGAGGAAAGAAGAAGCGTCGCCAGTATCGTCTTCATACGAAGACAGTTTCAGACCGCGAGCGCGTCTTGACCAGCGAAAAGTGTCGAAGCCGTATGGACAGCTCTCGGTAACCCACACACCGGGTGCCCCACATACGCGAAGTGGGGTGCGAGCTTATGTGGGTATATCGAGCGTAAGCTCGATCCGCTTTTGTTTTGTCATTTCGTAGCGACAGCGGAGAAATCTGCTTCTCTACCGACTTCGCCGGTCTCTGCCCGTCGAAAATACTACTGCTTCTGCAGCCACTGCCCAAAGGTGTAGCCATGATGCATCACCACCAACACGGCGGCGGCGAGCAGAATGCGCCAAGCGAGGCGACGCGCCTTCTGATGAAATTCTGGGCTGAAGTGCATTTGCTATAAGGATAAAGCATTTTCCCTGCGGGTGTAGTGTTGGGTTTCCGCACCTATGGGCGTTTTCCGCAATGAAAACGCCGCTGCACCCCTCTTTCGGGATACCCAGTAACAGGGAAAATGCTCTAGCATCGTCAGCCGGCCTTCTCGGTCAACTCCGCCCAGCGGGCATAGAGCGTTTCCATTTCGGTCTGCGCTGTCTCCAGCTCCGCCAGCGTCGCTTGCAGCTCGTTGGCGTTGGTGGCCACGGCATGGTCTTCCAGCTTCGCTTTCAGTGCGGAGACTCGTTCGTCTGCCTCCTCCACACGCTGCTCGATCGTGGCAAACTCGCGGGCTTCCAGATAAGAGAGCTTTTTCTTCTGCGCGCGGACTTCGGTTATTGCGGTCTCTTCGCGGACGGGAGTGGCGCTGCTGGGCTGCTCTTTCCGGTTCTTCCACTCCTCCCACTGGCTGTAATCCGCAAACTGGGCGGCATCACCCTCGCCGTCCAGGCCAAGCACGGTCGTGGAAACGCGGTCGAGAAGATAGCGGTCGTGAGTGACCAGCACCAGCGCTCCGGGAAACTCAAGCAACGACTCTTCCAGGATCTCGAGTGTAGGAATGTCGAGGTCATTCGTCGGCTCGTCCAGAAGCAGCAGGTCGGCCGGTTCGAGCATCAGCCGCGCGATCAGCACGCGAGCGCGCTCGCCGCCGGAGAGGCGATCCACCGGTTGGTTGAGCTGTTCGCCGGTGAAGAGAAAGCGATTGGCCCAGCTCGCAACGTGGATCTGGCGACCATTGAACGTGACAGAGTCTCCGCCGTCCGGTGTCAATGCCTGCTTCAACGTCAGGGACGAATCGATCTCGCGAAGCTGGGAGAAGTAAACCGTGCGCAGGAACTCAGCCCGCTTGATGGCGCCTGAGGTCGGCTGAATCTCGTTCCGCAGCAGACGCAGCAGGGTGGTCTTGCCGCTGCCGTTAGGGCCGACCAGCCCCACGCGTGTTCCGGCCGTGAAGGTAAAGCTCAGATCGCGGAAGATGGCCTTGCCGCCGATCTCATAACCGAGGTTCTCAAGTTCAATCAACCGCTTGGTCTTACGGTCGGAGGCGGTGAAATCAATGTCGGTGGTGCGAGTGTTGGTGCGCGAGTTCACGTCCGCAAGCTGCCCGATCAGTTCATTCGCCTTATCGATTCGCGCTTTACTCTTGGTCGTGCGTGCCTTAGGGCCGCGGCGTAGCCAGTCAATCTCGGTGCGGACGCGGTTTCGGAGCGCCTCCTGCTCCCGTGACTGAGAGGCGAGGTAGCTCTGCTTCTCTTCCAGAAAGCGTGAGTACGATCCACGGACGCGCAGCAGGCCTTCGGCGTAGATGCGGTTCAGCTCGATGATGTCGGTGACGACGTTTTCCAGGAAGTAGCGGTCGTGCGAGATGGTCACGACGGCATAGGGCGCCTGCTGCACCAGGTCTTCCAGCCACTCGATGCCTTCCAGATCCAGGTGGTTCGTCGGTTCGTCCAGCATCAGTACGTCGGGATGAGTAATGGTGGCCTCGGCGATGGCAAGGCGCTTGCGCCAGCCTCCGGAGAGGGAAGCGGCCTCGGAATCGAACGAAGGGAATCCGGCGCGGCCCACCGTCTCATGCAGGCGCCCATCGTGCTCATCCTCGGAGACACGGGCATTGGCGAGGGCATCTTCCAGCACCTGGCGAACGGTGCGTCCAGGTGCAAACTCCGAGTCCTGCGCCACATAGGCGACGCGAGCACGCTTGCGGCTCGCCACCTCGCCGGAGTCCGGCTCCTGCTGCCCACCCAGGATCGAGAGCAACGTCGACTTGCCGGCGCCGTTCGGCCCGATCAGGCCGATGCGGTCGCCATCCGAGATGGTGAGCGAGATATCGCGAAAGAGCGGCAAGGCCCCAAAGGCCTTACTGATGGTGCGTGCATTCAGAATCGGAGGCATTACTTTTCTAGGATAAATTCCCTGGAGGCTTCCCTCCTCTAACGGGATCCCCTACGCGACCCCTTTTTGTCATTCGCAGCAACCGGGGTCCCTGGCCAGCTTTGCTGGCTGGGGTAAAGCGACCGGGGTCCCCGGCCAGGTTCGCTGGCTGGGGTAAAGGGAAGCGGAGAAATCTGCTTCTCTACCGACTACTTCGACAATCAAGAAATGTGATCGCTTGGAGTCCTATGGTCCCCAAGGTTAACCGTAGGACATCCTGCCAGTTGCCGAGCGCACCCCCTTCCCCGTATACCTGTCTGGACTCACAAAGTGGAGGCTTACAGGATGGATATGGATCGCCGGTTGTTTCTTCGTTCTTCGGCTATGGCTGCTGCCGGAGCAGTCACCTTGCGCTCCCTGCACGCTCAGGGACCGCGCGTAAAGTCGCCGAACGACAACATCCAGTTCGCGCTGATCGGCGCCGGCATTCAGGGGCAGGGCGATACGCGCTGGGCGGTACAAGTTCCGGGTGTCAAGTTGGTTGCCGTTGCTGACTGCTACGACGGCCGCCTTGCACACAGCAAGGAGCTCTGGGGCAGCGACATCTTTACAACCCGCGACTACAAGGAGATTCTCGCCCGTCCTGACGTCGATGCGGTGCTCATCGCCACGCCCGACCACTGGCACAAGCAGGCCGCTGTGGATGCCATGAAGGCAGGCAAGGACGTCTATCTCGAAAAGCCGATGATCCACGTCTACGAGGATGGTCCGGAGATCGTCCGTACGGCAAAGGAGACCGGCTGCATCCTGCAGGTCGGCAGCCAGCGCGTCAGCTCTGTCGTCTATGCCAAGGCCAAGGAGCTGCTCGCCGCAGGCGCTATCGGCAAGCTGAATACCATCAACGCCCGCTGGGACCGCAACTCGTCGATCGGCGCCTGGAACTACACCGTTCCCGCGGATGCCAGCCCGCAGACCTGCGACTGGCCGCGCTTCCTGGGTTCTGCTCCAAAACATGAGTGGAGTCCCGAGCGCTTCTTCCAGTGGCGCAAATGGAAAGACTACGGTTCGGGCGTTGCCGGTGATCTGTTTGTCCACCTCTTCAGCGGAACGCACTTCATTACCGGATCGAACGGACCCACGCGGGCGATGGCGACCGGCGCGATCCGTTATTGGAACGATGGCCGCGACGCCAACGACGTGCTGCTGGCGCTTTTCGACTATCCCGAGGGCTTCAACCTCAGCCTTCGCGTGAACTTCGTAAACGGTGGTGAAGAGAGCGAAGGCTTCCTCTTTACCGGTGACGAGGGAACGATGGAGATCGCCGGCAACACCGTGACCGTAACCCGCGTTC
>JAEKKE010000036.1 GCA_019510535.1 Acidobacteriota bacterium | reverse complement strand
GTTAACCTCAACACGACGTGTGTTCAGCGGGCCGCACTGCTGCTGGCTAACGGCAACATCTACATCGGCCTCGGCGGCTGTAAGAGCGGCTGGCTGCTTGCCTACGACGCCACAACTCTCGCACAGGTAGGCGTTTTCAACTCCAGCCCGAACCTCAATGGCGAAGGCACCTACGCTGCCGCGGGCGGCGTCTGGATGGGCGGCGGCGGCCCCGTGGCCGACAGCTCCGGCAACATCTACATTGGCACCGGGAATGGCCCATGGGACGGCCAGACCGCCTATGGCGACTCCATACTCAAGTTCAGCAGCGGGCTCAGGCTCGAAGACTACTTCACACCCGTTGGCTATCAGTACATGAACTGCCGCGACGCCGACCTTGCCTCCGGTGGCCTGCTGCTCATCCCGGGCACCGGCGAGCTGCTTGTAGGCGGAAAGACCGGGAAGCTCTACCTGCTCGACTCCGGCAACCTCGGCCGCCAGCAGGCCAGAGACGCAGGCGCGACTCAGACCTTCTTCTTCAGCAGCGGCCTGGTGTCGCCATACACCGATAGCTGCACCGATAGCAAAGGCACCCACGCAGCCAGCATCGTCTCTTACGAGGACTTCGGCACCGCGGCTTACTACAATAACTCCGCCTACGTCGGCGTTACGCCCACTGTCTCTGGCATTCCCGCCGGTATCCGGCAATTCAACTACGCAGGCACACTCACGCCGAGCTCTATCACCACACCCAATGTCTCGCTGAACAGCAACGGCGCCACACCTTTCATCTCCGCTAACGGAAGCCAGAACGGTATCGTCTGGGTGCTCGATCAAGGCCAACCTTTGCAGAACCGCGGCAAGGTGACGCCCACCAACGCTACCCTCTTCGCCTTCGACGCCAGCAATCTCGCGAACACACTCTACAGCAGCTCAATGAACGCCGCCGATGTTCCCGGCTACGGTATCAAGTTCACCTCACCTGTCGTTGGCAACGGCAAGGTTTATATCTCCACCGGCCACGACCTTACGACTGCCACTAATCCCATGGGCGAGATCGATGTGTACGCGCTTCACTAGACATGTCGCGCGCGTAAGCTGCGCAGATCAGTAGCTGTAAACGCGCATGTTGGGAGCGACAGGCTGTGGCTTCCAACATGCGTGTTTACAGGTACCGATCAACTATCTGGCCTTGCACAGCTCAGACGCGGAACGCCGGTGCTCCGAAGGGTGCGCCCGTTAAGCCTCCATCCACCACCAGTTCGATCGCGTTGATATAAGACGAGTCGTCAGAAGCGAGAAAGAGCGCAGCCTTGGCCTGTTCTTCTGCTTCGCCCCATCGGCCCAGCGGAGTCGCGGAAGAGACGAAGTTCGTAAGTTTCGCGGTTTCCTCCGTGGTCGCAGATGCGCGGGCGCCGCGTTTCCAGATCGGAGTCTTCGTTGCCCCGGGTGCGACTACATTCACACGAATGTTCCGCGGCGCGAGATCGGCTGCGATGGCGCGAGCCATGGAGACGAGTCCGCCTTTGGTAGCAGCATAGGCGGCGTAGCCCGGTTGGCCAAGGTAGTTGTGTACAGATCCGTTGAAGATGATGCTGGCGCCATCATTGAGCAACGGAACTGCTGAGTTTACCGTAAAGAAAGCGCCATTGAGATTGGTGTGAATAATGTTCTCGAAGGTGGATTCTTCCGTTGCGCCAACAGGCGTTCTGCCGCTGATCCCCGCATTGGCAAAGACGATATCGAGCTTACCGAAGTCTTGAGCGAGACCCGCAAACAGCAGCCTGCGGTCCTCTGCAACGGTCACATCCGCGCGGTAGCCGCGTGCTCTGGAACCGAGCTCCGCAACCGCTTCATCCAGCGTCTGCTTGTCACGGCCAGTAATGGCGACTTCAGCGCCTTCAGCGATGAAAAGGCGAGCTGTTGCAAGTCCGATTCCGCTGTTTCCCCCGGTGATGAGGGCCTTTTTCCCTGCGAGCTTCATAGTTTCTCCTGTAGCCGGCCATACATGATGACCGTCATATATGTGATATGATGATCATCATAGTTGGAGGTTGCGAAATAATTGCGCTATCCCGCCGAAGAGACCGCCGCCAAACATGAGCGGATTGTGAAAGAAGCTTCACGATTGTTCCGGGAACGGGGATTTGAGAATGTAACCGTGAGCGAAATCATGAAGGCCGCAGGTCTGACTCACGGCGCGTTCTATGCGCACTTCAACTCGAAAGAAGATCTTCAGGAAGCTGCGGTTGCGTATGGACAAGCAATCTCAGCGGGTCGTGTGCGGAGCCACGGTGCGACGAAAAAAGGTCTGAAAGCATTTGCCGCTCGTTACCTGAGTGCGCGGCATCGAGATAATCCCGGCGATGGCTGCACAATGGTCTCCCTCGCTCAGGAGGTAGCTCATTCCACACCTGAAATCAAAGCGGCATTCGAGCAGGGACTGGAAGAAATTCTTTCTGCAAATAGCGTGGACCGAAAGGAAGCGATCTTTCAAACCGCAGCGTTACTTGGCGGCGTCGTACTGGCGAGGGCTGTCAAGGATCCGCGGTTTTCGGACGAGATCCTTGAAAGCGTTCGCCAGAAGATCTCGCAGCGATAATACAGGTTCAATCCTATCGGGGCGGCAGTCGTTTATCTGCTCTTCGTTTCAGAACGAGCTACGAGATCCCTGATGTAAGTCTGTAGGCTGGTTTGCCCTTTGTGCGGTGACCGCGGTCTCTCGGGACCTTCGTCGAGCGTTGCCGCCGTCATTCGGCAATAGGACATCGCCGCTTCTGAAGAGAATCCAATTCCCAGGTATGTCTGCTCCCATTTTTCGCGTGGGATCACATCCAATTCGACGCTTCGCTGGAGTGCTGCACTGAAAGCGTTCGCTACGTCGGATGGTGTGTACTCGTTTGGTCCCTCGACGTAGTGAATGGCAAATGGTTCCGGTGGCGCCGTTAACAATTCCGCCGCGACGACCGCGATGTCATGCGGGGCGACCATGGGAAGGCGAAAATCAGCAGGAAACATTGTCGGCAGCTTTCCCTGTTTCGCAGACGTGAGCATCTGATCCCAGTTGCTCATGTAGTACGCGGCTCGCAGTATTGAGCTCGGAGTCGATTGGCTCCGGAGTCCCTGTTCGAGCTCGAACAATACGCTCAAGTCTCCGATGTGATCTCCAGCCTGCGCACCATAGGTAGATTGAAGAACGATCTTCTCAAGTGAACTCGCCCGAAGTGCTTCGAGAATTGCTCCTGCAGTTCGGCGTTCCTCTTTATCAGTGTCCGTTGAGATGGGGGCAGGAGGGTTAAGGACAAAGGCCCTCTCGCCTCTGCGTAGAACAGAACGCAATCCGTCTGTATCTTGAACGTCAATAATCGCCGCTTCCGCTCCCCGCTTGAGGAACTGCTCTGCCTTCTGCGGGTCGCGAGTAAGAGCGAGTACCTGTTGGCCTTGGTCTAACAGGCGCGTGACTAATGCATTACCGATGTGACCTGAAGCTCCCAAAACAATCAACATGTGGCTTCCTCAGTTTCTGAGATGCCCACTGCAACACCAGGGCTGTTTTGCGAGGGCGTATCGTTTCTACTGGATCGTGGGGCTGATTGCCCGGTCAATCGATGATTTCGGCTCCTTCCGCCTTGAGGCGTGCGAGGCCATCCTTCATGTGTTGCAATTGCTCGGGCGAGTGGCCCTGCCAGTTTGTTACCTCCGCCACAACGCGCAGCGCCTCGCGCGAGCGGTAGGAGCGGGTTGGATTGCCGGGAAACCTCTTGTTGGTCAAGTTCGGGTCGTCTTCGATTGGTCCTGTCGGCTCGACCAGGTAAATTCTCTCCGGGCCATTGCCGACGGCTAGTTCAGCGCCCCACATGGCCGCATCGAGCGTGCCCGTACAGTACACCCACGAGAGTGGCTTTCCTTCGCCGAAGTTCGATGCATACCCAGGCACAATCAGATCGCCGTGCGAGAGATCGGCCCGAGTACCGTGGAAGTACTGCTTGCGAAACATGCTTTCGCTGGTTGACATAGGTATGTTGCTTCCTCCTGCGAACAGATATGGACTCGCATGATATTGAGGAAAAACAGGCGCTTGCGGCAAGCCCCCACCCTTCTGATACTTTAAGAATGGGAAGAGGAATTATTTTCCTTTCTGTCCAACCCACGTTCACTCAATCTCCCAATTAACCTTTTGCTGCGGCGCATATGACTTCGCGTCTATCCTGAGCCATCGGCAAGTGTCACAGGTTCACCGCTTCGAATGGTCCTTGACGGACTTCAGAAGAATGGTTCATGGACTAGAGCGTTTCTCCTGTTGCTGGGTATCCCGGGAGAAGGCGTGCAGCGGCGTTTTCATAGCGGAAACCGCCCATAGATGCATAAGCCCTGCACTACACCAATCGAGATTGAACTTTCCTGAAACGACTTGCGAGTAACTACTAGGCCTCTTGTGAGCCGACATGTAATATGTCGGAATCGAATACTCAGCACAGCCATGCTGCTTCACGGCCGGAGGTTGAAAGCGCTATGACTATCCTTGCTCGCCTGGAACTCTGGAAGGAGCAAGGTGCAATATCGACTGAGCAGCAGGCTCATTTAGCGAGCCTCTCTCGTGGACAACCTTTCTCCCTCTCGCTTGAGCTCAACCTTCTCCTCTATGCAGGTGTCTTGGCGTTCGTTGCCGGACTTGGCTGGACTATCTCCACCTGGTCGCAGCAACTCGGTGACGTACTCGTCCTGACCATTCTCTCCATCATCCTCACCGCCTCTTTCTGGTATTGTTTTTCCCGCGCGCCCGCCTGGTCGGCTGCGGAGACGGCTGCACCGACTGCGATCTTCGACTATGTCCTCTACCTCGGTTGCCTTGTCTGGTGCGTAGAACTCGCCTACCTGGAACACCGTTTCCACGTCCTATCCGGTCAGTGGGATCTTTATCTCCTGGCCACCGCCCTCCTCTTTTTCTTCCTTGCCTATCGTTTCGACAATCGCTTCGTGTTGTCTCTCGCTTTGTCCTCACTTGCCGGATGGTTCGGAATCACTATCTCGCATTGGCCGTCTCATCAGGACACGACGTACCGGCTCTATGCCCTGGTTTACTGTTTGGTGGTCGGTACAGCCGGAGCGATTCTTGAGCGCCTCAAATTGAAGCGGCATTTTTTTACTACCTATCTGAACGTCGCTGCCAACGTTCTATTCTGGGCAATCCTTTCCGGGATCTTCGATTCGCAAGACCGTGCCCTATGGCTTGTCGGTCTGCTGATCGCATGTGCCGCGTCTCTCGTCTGGGGCTTGAAGCGCCGGCAGTTTGCCTTCGTCGCCTACGCTGCCGTCTACGGCTACGTGGGTGTTAGCTGGATGCTCGTCCGCAACGCCTCGGACGGCACCTTTGTCATGGCCTACTTCGTGTTCACCGCAATCGTGATGATCGCGATGCTTGTCCAGATCGCGCGTCGCTTTGGGAGGCCGGAGTGAGAATTTACACGGAATCGAACGAAGAGACTCTGCGTGCCCGCAAATTCCTGCGGCAGTGGAGCGGAGACGGCTACCTCAGCAAGGATCAGTACCAGCGCCTTGAACAAGACACCGTCTCCGACCTGCGCACCACCAACATCTTTTTGAGGCTGGTACTTTTCTTCTTCACCATGATCGGCGCAGCCGGCGCAATCGGGCTGTTCTTCACGATCTTTCTTTCGCGGCCGTCGCAACAAACAACAGGGATCTTCTTATTGATCTTCGCTGCTGTTTCTTACACGGCCGCCGAGGTCGCCGTAACCCAGGCTCGTCTGTATCGCTACGGAATCGAGGAAGCATTCGCCGTCTGTACGGTTGCTCTTCTGTGCGTAGGACTGCACTACACCGTTTTCAGCGGCGTCCTTTATCCGTCGCGCGAAATTGAGTCTGTGATTCTTGCCGTTGGCGCCATGGCTTCTCTTTGGATCTGGTACCGCTTCAATCTCTGGTACGCATTTCCCGCCGCAATGGTCTTCGTCAGCTTCCTGCCCGCTTACTGGACCCCATCTCACCCGGTGCAACATGTCTCCATCGCGGTGTTGTATGCCGCAGGGCTGATCTGTATAGCCTCCATTCGTTCCCGCCACCGCTTCGATTACCTTGAGGATGCGTACTCGCTCTCTGAGGCGTTTCTATGGCTCGGCATATACCTGATCCTCAACCTCAAAATCTCAGATTTCAGCTTGCTGTTACGTTTGGGGAGCCCCACGCGCTTCAACTCGGGATCCACTGGCCCGTTCTACTGGACGACGTGGGTGCTCATCTGGTGCCTGCCGCCCCTCATACTCACACGCGGGGTTCGCCAGAAGGACCGCCTCATCATCGCGGTCGGCGCGATTACTGCTGTCCTCACCCTGATCACCAATAAACCGTACCTCGGCTGGCAGCGGCATACCTGGGACCCGATACTTCTCGGTATAGCACTGACTGCCGTTTCATTGTTCCTTCGACGCTGGCTCGCTCTGGGTCCGGACGGAGTTCGCCACGGCTTCACGGCCGCGCGTCTGTCGAGGAAGGACAAACACACGATGAGCGTCGGCTCTACCGTACTCGGTCTGATAACACCCCAGTCGATAACGCCAAGTCCGCAACCAACCAATCCAGACTTTCGGTTTGGCGGAGGAGAGTCGGTATGCGGAGGAGCTAGCCGCGATTTTTAAAGGACTTCACCTTGTCGATGTACTTGTGCGGCGACGCAAGCTGCCA
>JAEKKE010000617.1 GCA_019510535.1 Acidobacteriota bacterium | reverse complement strand
AGATGGCGGCGCACACGTTCGTACGGCTCAGTATGTTCCAGTTCCGCAAACAGCTCGCGGACAAATGGAAGAATCATCTCTTGTTCCAGTGTAATTGGCCCGCAGGGAGTGTGCAGGTGGGCCAGGGGCCAATCTCTTTCCAGACCGTTGGGAGCCTCAAGATTGATAAAATTTGGTTCTGATGCCCACAGCTAGCGCGCTTTCGCCCGAGGTTCTAGCCAAGTACCAGCCGGTGATCGGGCTTGAGGTCCACGTCCAGCTTCTTACCAAGACGAAGGCATTCTGCGGCTGCGTCAATCTCTACGGTGGCGAGCCTAATACCCACGTCTGTCCGGTGTGTCTCGGTTTGCCCGGAGCTCTGCCCGTGTTGAATGAGCAGGCGGTGGAGTTTGCTGTCCTGACGGGAGCGGCGCTGAACTGCAAGATCAACCCGGTCAGCATCTTCGCGCGGAAGAACTACTTCTATCCGGACTCGCCCAAGGGCTACCAGATCTCGCAGTACGATAAGCCGACGTGCGAGCATGGCTATCTCGATATTCCCGACGGCAACGGTGGCCTGAAGCGTATCGGCATCACGCGTGCGCACATGGAAGAGGACGCGGGCAAGAGCATTCACGACGGCTTCCCGGATTCCGTGACGCGCAGCTACATCGATCTGAACCGCTGCGGCACACCGCTGATCGAGATCGTTTCGGAGCCGGATCTCCGCTCGCCGCAGGAGGCGTTTGATTACCTGACGAAGCTGAAGGAGATTCTGCTGTATGCCGGCGTCTCCGACTGCAACATGGAAGAGGGTTCGTTGCGTTGCGACGCTAACGTCTCGATCATGCTGAAGGGCGCGGATAAGTTCGGCACCAAGGCTGAGGTGAAGAACGTCAACTCGTTCCGCTTTATTCGCTCCGCGCTGGAGTATGAGATCGAGCGCCAGGTGGAGATTCTGGAGTCGGGCGGCAAGGTGGTGCAGGAGACGCGTCTGTACAACTCCGCTGAGGGTGTGACGTATTCCATGCGTTCGAAGGAGCAGGCGCATGACTACCGCTACTTCCCAGAACCGGATCTGCCGCCGTTGCTCATCAGCGAAGAGTGGAAGAACGAGATTCTGAAGGGCCTGCCCGAGCTTCCAGAGGCCAAGCGCACCCGTCTGATTGCGGAGTACGGCATCACCGAGAAGGACGCGGAGACGCTGACCGCTTCGGCTTCGTTTGCCGATCAGTTCGAGGCTGCGGCCAAGGCATCGAAGAGCCCCAAGCGTGTTGCTGCATTGATCACCAGCGAACTTACCGGTCGTTTGAATGCAGCAGGTCTAGAGCTGGAGCAGTCGCCTGTGAGCATGAAGGGCCTGGCGATGGCTGCCGACCTTGCGGAGAGCGGTGAGCTTTCGAGCAAGATGCTCAAGCAATTGCTCGATATCAGCTTTGAGAAGGGCGAGGACTTCCCGGTCGTCTACGAGCGCGAGAAGCCGCAGCAGATCTCCGATACGTCGGTCATCGAGAAGATGATCGATGAGGTGATCGCCGCCAATCCGAAGCAGGTGGAGCAGTTCAAGGGCGGCAAGACGACTGTTTCGGCCTTCTTCGTCGGTCAGGTGATGCGTCTGTCGAAGGGACAGGCGAATCCCGCGTTGCTGAATGAGCTGGTGATTAAGAAGCTCAACCAGTAGACGTGCATCCAAAGCAGGTATGCGGCGTATCTTTCGAGGTATG
>JAEKKE010000035.1 GCA_019510535.1 Acidobacteriota bacterium | reverse complement strand
ACCGGCAGATGCCGCAGCACGGCGTGCTGGATGACCTGAAGTACATGGTGGAGAACGGCATCAACGCCTGCGAGCTGGAAACGATTCAGGAGGAGTGGGCCGGAGCTCCCAAGCGCTCGACGTTCCAGCGTCCCGTGGCCGGCGCACCCCGTCCCGTGGGTCCTCGCCCGGAGATGACGGAGTACAACGAAGCCCTGACGAAGTGGCGCACGACCATGCCGATCTCGAAGTATGAAGAGCTCCATAAGATCTATGCCGATGCCGGAGTCTGGATCTATGCCTTCAAGGCTGGCCTCGCCATGAAAATGCCCGAACAAGATGATGGTCGGCTATCACGCTCACACGCAGGCTCTGCCCACAACCTGGGACGAAGCTTGCGCGCAGTCTCCCTACAACGGCATCAATCTCGATCTCGGTCACTACACAGCTGCCGGTAATAAAGACCAGATCGAGTTCGTCAAGAAGCACCACGACCGCATCACCAGCATGCATCTGAAAGACCGTAAGAATAAGGAGCATGGTGAGGCGAACACACCCTGGGGTGAGGGAGATACTCCGCTCAAGGAAGTGCTGCAGTTGATGAAGAAAGAAGGCTACAAGTTCCCGGCGACGATCGAGGTAGAGTATCCCATCCCTGATGGCTCGGATTCGGTGAAGGAAGTAGGGAAGTGCCTGGCATATGCCAAAGCTGCACTGGCTTAGTATTCGCCTCTAACAACAAGAAAGCCCGCGGCAACTGCCGCGGGCTTTCTATTGCTTACTCCACGATTTCAGGCTTCAGCGCCGTTCTCTTCCTTGAAGGCGAAGAAGAAGAACACCAGTACCGCCGCGGCGATGGAGGCCGCAACCAGCCAGATGGAGGTCCATGCGTGTCCCCCGTCCGGAGAGGCGAACTTGTCGACGACCACGCCTGAAAGCCACGAGCCGAGCAGCATGCCTACTCCGTAGGTGATCAGGGTGATCAGTCCCTGAGCCGCGCTGCGGTAGGCCGCCGGCGCCTTGTGGTCGGTGTAGATCTGACCCGTTACGAAGAAGAAGTCGTAGCAGATGCCGTGCAGCAGGATGCCAAGCAAGAGCATCCAGACGCCCGCCTGCGGATTTCCATAGGCAAAGAAGACATACCGCAGTACCCATGCTGAAATACCCGCGATCAGCATCCACTTCACACCAAGCCGGCGGAAGAACCAGGGGATGAGCAGCATGCATCCCATCTCCGACATCTGGCCGAACGTCATCTTGCCCGCGGCATTGGCCACACCGATCTGGTTCAGAAAGGGATTGGTGAAGGCGTAATAGAACTGCAGCGGAATGCAGATCAAAAACGACGCCACGGCAAATACCAGGAAGCTGCGATCGCTGAACATCCGTCGCACTTCGACCGGAAACAGATTGCTAACCTTGAAGCTTTCGCTCGCCTTCGGCGGTGTGTTGGGCAGAAGCAGAGAATACACCGCCATCACGATCGAACCGCCTGCCGCCAGCTTGAGCGGAATCGCCGTCGCGTCGCCATGGAATCCATAGCTCACCAGGAGTCCCGCGCAGATCCAGCCGATGGTTCCCAGCACGCGGATTGGGGCAAACTCGGATTTCGGATGGTCCATCTGGCGGAAAGCAATCGCGTTTACCAGGCCAAGGGTCGGCATGTAGAGGATGGAGTATGCAAGCACCAGCCCGTACAGGGGAGCGAAGCTCGTCTGCAGCGACGCCGCATACATCAGCCCGGCTCCGACCAGGTGCAGCAGAGCCAGCATCTTCTCGGCGGCCATCAGGTTGTCGGCAACCCAACCTGCGAGGAAGGGCGAGAGCACAGCGCCGATTGCTGTAGTACCGGCAACCATTCCAGTCTGTACGCCATTAAAGTGGAGCGTCTGGCTAACCCAGGTTGTTACTGTCACGTACCAGGAACCCCAGATGAAAAACTCCAAAAACATCATGGCGCTCAGCCGGAACCGCATCTGCATGTTCATCGGGAAGTCGTCTCTCCGGAATCAGTTTGATTATTTTTATTGTGCGGCCAGGGACGCCGTGTTGGTCTCGCCCGCAACCGCAGGCAATTGGACCTGCTTCCACACGCTACCAGCTTCATGGCTCGCCAGCATAGCGTCGAGAACGTGGCTGAGGTACTCGGCATCCGCAAAGGTACAGACGGTCGCCGGGCGCTCGCCGGTTCGGATCCACTGATAAATATCCGCGATGATGTTGCGGAAGGCGTCGGGCCAGCCCTCCTGGTGTCCACCAGGAAGCGAGGCATAGCCCGCCGCACCCGGAAGCATCAGGCTGGGGTCTTTCTTCAGAATCTCGTTCGGCCGATTGTAGTGACCGATCCAGAGCTCATTCTGTTCTTCCTGCAGCCAGCGGAGGGAGGAAGAACGGCCATTGACCTCAAGCTGCAGCCCGTTTTTATGGCCGGACAATACCTGACCGACCGTAAAGCATCCACGCGCTCCGTTATCGAAGCGGACCAGTACCGATGCGAGATCTTCGCCGTTGACGGTGACAGGATGCCGTTCGCCCGTCTGGTTCTGTGAGAAGGCCTCAGCGGAGGCGCCGCTGGTGTAGCGGGTCTTCACCACGGTCGTCATGTCAGCCAGTACTTCGATGATGCGCGCTCCGGAGACATGCTGTGCAAGATCGCACCAGTGTGAGCCAATGTCGGCAAGCGCGGAGCTCACGCCTCCCTTGGATGGATCGGACCTCCAGGAATAGACATGATCGTCTGTCATCCAGTCCTGCAGATACTGGCCGTGCACGAAGAAGACGCGTCCAAGCTTGTCCTGCTCCACCATCAGGCGCGCCTGTTGCACCAGGGGATTGCCGCGATAGTTAAAGGTGACGGCATTCACAACACCGGCGGCATCGGCTGCGGCACGCAGCGTGGAGGCCTCGTTCGAGGTCATCGCCAGCGGCTTGTCCGAAATGACGTGCTTGCCTGCCTCCAGCGCCGCGAG
Organism: Acidobacteriota bacterium; assembly: GCA_019510535.1. Lineage (GTDB taxonomy): Bacteria > Acidobacteriota > Terriglobia > Terriglobales > Acidobacteriaceae > Terriglobus. Next base: position 4,047 of record JAEKKE010000035.1, on the reverse strand, counting down.
ACTGACCGGGAAGTGCAGATGGTTCGGTGTCGTGTTGTGGATTACATCGATATCCGGCCGCGCGATTAGCTCGCGATAGTCGCCATAGGAGGTCTCGATGTGGAGCAGATCCGCTTTCTTCCGTGCCGAGGCCGCATTGGAGCCGGCGATCGCAACGACATCCACGTCTCCCAGGCGGCGAACTGCGTCAATATGGTGCGGTGCAATGAACCCTGGCCCTACCAGTCCCATGGAGAGGCGTTTCGGTTGTGATGACATCAGCAGCTTTTCCTCGGTTCCGGCAGGTGGGTCTAACAACTGCCATAAATCCTGCCTAGGCGTGCACAGGTTTGTCAAAGATAAAACGAATACGTCAAATGAATGGCGATTCTTTGCGGACAATTGTTAATTATCAAAATATGTGGCGCTGCCATAGCCGATTTTGAACGCGATAGTATTGCGGCGAGGGGTAAATGGAATGCGACTTGGAGTCTTCGATCCCATCTTTGCAAAACTGAGCTTGACAGAGATGCTGACCGAGCTGAAACGCTATCCCCAGATCACCGCCATTGAGATCGGAACCGGCGGCTGGCCTGGAAGCAATCACATCGATCTCGATGCCTGTCTGAAGTCCGTGGAAGCTGCCACGACGTTCAAGCGCCAGATCGAAGATGCCGGACTGGTGATCAGCGCACTCTCTTGCCACGGAAATCCCATTCACCCCGATCAGATAATTGCGCGGGATTACGACACCATCTTCCGGAAGACCGTCCGGCTGGCGGAAAAGTTAGGCGTCCGGGCGGTAGTGACCTTCTCTGGCTGCCCTGGAGGAGGGCCGGAAGAGGAGCGCCCGAACTGGATCACCACTCCCTGGCCGCCGGAGTACAGCGATATGCTGGCGTGGCAGTGGGAGCAGCGGCTGATCCCTTACTGGAAAGATGCCGGTGCATTCGCCGCCGATCACGGCATTGGTGTGGCAATCGAGGCGCATCCAGGTTTCTGTGTCTATAACCCTGAGACCGCCATGCAACTACGCGCCGAAGCAGGGAAGTCCATCGGCATCAACCTGGACCCAAGCCATTTTTACTGGCAGGGAATTGATCTTCCTACGGCCATCGCCTATCTCGGAGAGGCCATCTTTCACGTGCATGCCAAAGACGTGGCCCTCAACAGGAGCAATGTAGCTCGCACGGGTGTTCTGGATGCAAAGAGCTATACCCGCATGCAGGAGCGCTCATGGCTCTTCCGCAGCGTGGGCTGGGGACATGACGAGCTTGAGTGGAAGCGGATTGCGTCAGCGTTGCGGCTGGCGGGCTACGACCACGTCGTGAGCATTGAGCACGAAGATGCGCTGGCCTCGATCCGCGAAGGGCTGGGAGCCGCAGTCGCGACCTTGTCGCGAGTCATCCTGCAGGAACCGCCGGTTGAGGCATGGTGGGTATAGTCGCTTCTGCACCGCGACGGTGATGGATGGTGCCGATCATGGCAGCCGCAGTCAGGCGGGCCGCGCCGACCGCTCCGGCATTGGTACCCAGCGGCGAGGAGAGCAGCTGAACATCGTTCACTGACTTTTCCATGGCGCGCTGACGGACGACACGGCGAATCTGGTCCAGCAGCAGTATGGGAGCGGCACGGAAGAGTGCGCCGCCAAAGATAATCGCTTCGGGGTTCAGCAGATTCACCAGATCAGCCGCCGATGCGCCGATATGCGACGCCGCCTCCGAGAGGACGCGATAGGCAAGGCTGTCATTCTCCTCAGCGGCCCTGGCGATGATCTCGATACTGATGTGGTCCATCTGGTTGTTGGCCATCTCCAATGTCTTGGAGATGACGCCTTTGCTGAGGGCTCTGCGAACCGATTCGATGATCGTTGCAGACGAGGCCATCGCTTCCAGGCAGCCGTTGTTGCCGCACAGGCAGAGCGGCCCGTTCTCATCGACGGTCATGTGGCCGAACTCTCCGGCGCTGCCGTTGAAGCCACGATAGATGCTGCCGCCGATAAAGATGGAAGCTCCGATGCCCATGCCGGCATCGACGTAGACGAAGTCCTGAAAGTTCTGGCCCGCACCGAGAAAGCGCTCTGTGGTTGCGACGGCGCGCGCACTGTCTTCCAGCAGGCAGGGAATGCCGAAGTAGTCCTCCACCAGCTTCTTCAGGGGAACATTCTTCCACTGTTCTGCATGCCCCAGTCTTGGGTAGGACAGCACCATGCCCTCGGCGACATCGATCACGCCGGAGAAGGCAACACCGATGCCTAGAACCTTGCTGACTGGAATGCCGGAGGACGCCAGCGTCTCATCGATGAGCTGGAAGCAGCGGCTCAGCACAGCTTCGCGGCCACGCACCATCTCCGTCGCTTCTTCCCGGTAGCCGAGCAGCTTGCCGTTCAGGTCCGTAACGGCAATGCGCAGATTGAAGGTTCCGATATCGACGCCGACTACCTTGCCGAGATCGGGATGCATGGTGAGCGAGATGCGCCTGCGCCCAACGACTTTGGCCGCGGACATCTCTTCCACAAGAAAGTTCTTTTCAACGAGCGCACCCACAACGCCGGTGATGTTGGCGGTACTCAAACCCAGGCGGTGCGCCAGCTCGACACGGGAGATGGCGGGTTCGCGCTGGATCAATTGCAGGACAGCCAGTTCCGTCTGTCTCCTGCTCGAGACGCGTTCTTTGTCATTCCCGGTGCGCGACATATCGTGACCATCATAAGCGAAGGAATCGCCCTTCGCGATGGCAAGTATAAGCCTGTGGGAATCCAATTGACGGGGGCTGGTAAAGGGGCTTACAACTTCGTATACGCAAATTGCGCCACTCGTAGCAGCGCGCAGGAGAGCTTCCGCCGCATGATCCGCGATCCTGAAAAGCCGATCCGAACACGGCCTCTGCCGGATGAGTATCCAGGCGTCCATTCCATGGATGAGGACGAGGTTGAGGCGGCCGTCCGGGTTGTTCGAAGCAAGTCTCTCTATCGCTATTACGGCGTAAATCCACAACATGAAGTAGCTGCGTTTGAGGCGGAGTTTGCCCGGTTTATCGGCGTGCGGCACGCGGTTGCGGTAACCAGCGGAACCTCGGCCTTACATACCGCGCTCTGCGCACTGCAGGTTGGGCCGGGCGATGAGGTCATCATTCCCGCCTATATGTGGGTCTCAGTGGTTGCGGCGGTCGTGAATCTCGGAGCGATTCCGGTACTGGCTGAGATCGACGAGACCTTCGGCCTGGATCCTGCCGATGTGGAGCGTAAGATCACCTCGCGTACGGCAGGTATTATCGCGGTTCACATGAACGGATGTGCGGTGAACATCCCGCGGCTGGTTGCGATAGCCCGCCGCCACAGCGTGTTCCTGCTGGAGGACTGTGCGCAATGTGTCGGCGCCACGGTCGCCGGCCGTCGTGCCGGTACCTTCGGTGACGTCGCTATCTTCAGCTTCCAATTGAACAAGAACATGACGGTTGGCGAAGCCGGCGCGGTTGTGACGAACGACGAACTTCTCTATCGCCGGGTCGTCGCCATACAGGACTCGGGATACTCGCGCAGCGATACCGATGAACTGCAGATGGATGACACCGCTTCCTATAGCTGGGGCCGCGGCGTTCGCATGGACGAACTGCGTGCCGCCGTCTTGCGGGTGCAGTTGCGGAAGGTGGAGACGACGATCGAACGCATGCGGCACAGCAAGAACCGCATCCTTGAATCCCTCTATCCGCGCCAGCGGATCGCGTTTCGCCGCCGCATCGATCCGGCAGGTGATACCAGTTGCTTCCTGCTGACGATCTTCCCGCATCGGGATACAGCGAGAGAGATCAACCGTCTGATGCGGCTGCACGGCATCACCACGAAGTCACCCGACACCAGCAATATCCTGCTGGCCAACTACGGCATGCACATTTACTACAACATCCCTTCGCTGGTGCAGAAGGTCGGGACTGGCAAGCATGGTTTTCCCTGGACGCTGGCTGAAAACCAGCACTCGGTCTACAGCTATGAGCGCGGCGCGTGTCCCGCATCGGACGATCTCTTCGAACGTACCCAGTTGCTCGTGATTCCGTCCTGCCTGACGGCGC
>JAEKKE010000034.1 GCA_019510535.1 Acidobacteriota bacterium | reverse complement strand
ACACCGCACAGATTGAAGGCGATTTCGTCGTCTTCCTGATCGGCATGCGCATCAACTCGCTATGGGCTGTGCACAAATGGATGCCGGTCACGCAGACGATGCCCCGCATGTTGAAGGAGCTCTATCGCCAGCCCGAGCTCGGCTTTCTTCGGCACGAGATCTTCCTGGGCTGGCGGACGGTGATGACAATACAGTACTGGCGCACCTTCGACCAGCTTCATGCCTATGCGCATGCCCGCGATCATGAACACCTGCTGGCATGGGCCGAATTCAACCGCCGTGTGGTGAAGAGCGGAGCTGTGGGTGTCTTTCATGAGACCTACCTGGTCAAGGCCGGACAGTACGAAGCGATTTATTCGGATATGCCACGCTTCGGTCTTGCCGGCGCAGCACAGCATGTACCCGCGATAGGACGATTGAATACCGCGCGAGACCGGATACAACAGTAAGGCCGCTTGAGCTTCGTGGGCCTCCTTACCCGCCCCTAGCGTTGCGAGGTTCATCCCAACGAACACGTTCGTCGGGGACCCCGATACGCGATGGATGGGGCACCCAGACTGGTGGGGCGCGTAGACAAAAAGCGGATCGAGCTGAGCTCGATCCGCCTTCGTTTTCAACCAGCAACCAGGAACTAGCAACTACCTCGGTGGCATTCCTGCTTCCGTGGCCTTCCTATCAGCCTTGTCCTGGGCCTTGTCAGCTTTCTTCTGTTCGCTGGAATCCAGCTGCTTCCGCTTGGCCTTATCTGCCTTTGACTGGGCCTTCTCGGCCTTGGCTTCCTTCTTGAGCTGCTTCTGCTCCTGTTTATTGGCTTCCTGGCGGGTTGGCTGGCTGGTCTCCTGAGCCAAGCCGGCCAGGCCCAGGCTCAGGGCACACCCCAATACCGCAGCGCGTGTCATGTAGGTCATCTTCCACCTCCCTGCGACCCCATAAGACGCGTATTGCACCATTTGTGCTGCCCAACTTAGAAGCGGTGGAACATGAAAAAGGCGGCGCCTACCAGACACCCGAAGGCGGCGAAGTAGTTCCAGCGCAGCCTCTCGCCGAAATACAGCACGGCGAAGACCCCGAAGACCGACATGGTGATGACCTCCTGCAGCACCTTGAGCTGTTCCGGAGAGAACTTGCCGGCGCCGATGCGGTTAGCCGGAACCTGCAGGCAGTACTCAAAAAAGGCAATTGCCCAGCTTATGAGAATCACCTTCCACAGCGCGGCATCGCGGTGTTTCAGGTGGCCATACCAGGCGATGGTCATAAAGATGTTCGAACCAATGAGAAGCAGAATCGTCCACATACGTTCCTCAGATGCAAAACTAGAGATATGTCCATCGTAGAGAACCTGGAGCGCGTCCGCGAACAGATCGCCGCAGCCTGCGCCAAGGCCGGCAGAAACGAAGCCGATGTTGCCCTGATGGCCGTTTCCAAGACGCATCCCGCATCGGCGATCGAAGAGGCCTATGCCGCGGGACAGAGGCTCTTCGGCGAGAATCGCGTGCAGGAGTGGGAGGCAAAGTCCGCGCAGCTCTCCCTGCCCGGCCTGGAGATGCACCTCATAGGCCCCCTGCAGTCCAACAAGACCAATAAGGCCGCAGGACTGTTTCATACGATTGAGGCCGTTGATTCGCTACGCATCGCCCAACGGCTCGACACAGCCGCGCAGGCACTTGGGCGCAAGCTTCCGATCCTGCTCGAGATCAAGCTCTCGCATGAAGAGTCAAAGCACGGCATGGCTTCGGAGGAACTTCCCGCGTTGCTGGAAGGGCTGCCCGCGCTGAGCCATGTGATTCCAGTCGGCCTTATGACAGTGCCGCCGTTGAATGCGCAGGGCGAGGAGGCGCGTCCTTACTTCCGCCGCCTGCGTGAGCTGCGCGACCAGGCACAGACCAGGATCGCCACCCTCACTCAGCTCTCCATGGGAATGTCGCATGACTACACCGTCGCCATTGAAGAGGGCTCCACCTGCGTTCGTGTGGGAACAGCCATCTTCGGTGAGCGGGAGTACTCGCAGCCGTGAGCCTGCGGTTACAGCAGAGCGGCGAGGATTGCCTGCTCCCGGTCCGTCTCCATCCCGGAGCCCGGCGCAATGCCATTACCGGCGAGCACGATGGAGCCCTCAAAATCGCCCTGACAGCGCCTCCTGTTGACGGCAAAGCTAATGAGGCGCTGTTGCGCTATCTTGCTGAAATATTGGGACTTCCTCAAAGTCGGATAGAGCTGAAGAGCGGTCAGACCAGCCGATCCAAAATGGTTTTGATCACACGCATCAGGGCCGAGGAGGTCGCAGCGAAGCTGACCCCGGCAACGTATACTTAAGGAAAGAGCAAGCCCAAATCCCGATTGCGATTTACGAATCGCCATTCTTCATTCGGAGACATCTTTCATGCAGTTTCGCCGTCTGGCTTGCGGTGCGGTATTTAGCGCCCTCCTCCTGACGTTCTTTGGCTCCCGCACTGCGGCGCACGCCAACGACGTCCCCACCGGCATGAAGCCGGTTCCCAGCCGCCCTCTCGAGCAGTACCGCCTGCGCCTGCATCATCTGCATACGGGCGAGGACATCGATGTGGTCTACAAGATCGGCAACGAGTATGTCCCCTCGGGCATCGCGAAGCTGAACAGCTTTCTGCGGGACCATCGCACGGGTGATGTTGCCGACTACGACCCGAAAGAGTTTGACGTGCTGCACACGCTGCTCGCCCGGCTTGGACGGCCCAACAACGTGATCGATATCGTCTGTGGCTATCGCACGCCATGGAGCAATAACTTCCTGCGCGGTCGCAGCGCGAATACAGGTGTGGCGAAGAACTCTCAGCATGTGCTGGCCAGGGCGATCGATATACGGGTTCCAGGGATCACCACCGCGAAGCTTCGTCAGACGGCGCTAAGCCTGCATGCCGGCGGTGTTGGGTATTACCCCGTGTCTCAGTTTGTGCATGTGGATGTGGGACCGGTACGGCAGTGGACGTACGGTACGGCGCATAACGATTAGAGGGTTTGGGCGCTGATGGCGCATGCGATACCAGCCGAGGATAGCGTCCCAGGAACGCATTCCATTAATGGACCAAAGGGCTGAAAGGCCGCCCTATAGACTTCACCTAATGTGGAACTATAGAACGGGCCTTCAGCCCTTTATCGCTATATGGCAACAGACCTGGGGCGTTGCCCCAGGCTGATATAGGGCGCGCCTTCAGCGCTTGAACTCCGAGAAGCTATCGGGAGAGAAGCGGATTTCTTCGCTATCGCTACGAAATGACAAACAAAATGATTCGAGCTTCGCTCGAATGTCCCAACCATCGCGTTGCGATGGATGGGGCACCCAGACTATTGACGCTCTTATTGAAATTCCCCTAAACGGTCTCGCCTGGTGCGGTCTTGGGCTTTACCTCTTCTTTGAACCAGGGATAGGGATAGCCCTGGCGCAGGACATCTTCGAGCTGTTTGTCGTACTGGTAGACATCGTCGTAGAAGTGGATGTCTCCGTCCTCCGCGACCAGAGCCGTGGCATAGAAGATCACTACGGAAAGCGGCTGTTTCAGCACCACCGTCTTATTGTCGGGGCCGTTGTCCATGGCATCATGGATCTTCTCTTCCGTCCATTCCGGCTGATCCTTCAGAACCCAGTCCGCAAGCTTCTCCGGCTCCTGCAGGCGGATGCAGCCATGTGAGAAGTCGCGCTTGGAGTTGGCGAAGAGCTGCGTCGCAGGCGTGGAGTGCATGTAGATGTCGTACTGGTTGGGGAACATGAACTTCACCAAGCCAAGAGAGTTCTTCGGGCCCGGTTTCTCGCGGACAATCACGCGGCCCTGTGCGATGGAATCAGCGTTATAGCTTGCGACCGGCTGGCCCTGGGCATTCACCACTTCGAAGTTCTTCTTTCCCAGATATCCGGGATCTTTCGCGACGTGTGGAGCGATCTCCTTGCGCGCAATGTTGGTCGTCACCGTCCAGTAGGGACGGAAGACGATGTACTTCATCTTCTGCGTAAAGACCGGCGTCTGATGCTGGCCAATGAACTGGCCCACGACGACGCGCATGCTGAAGTCGAGCTTGTGGGTCACGGGGTCATGGACGCGCAGGACAAACTCCGGCAGGTTCACCTGCAGCGGCGCCTTCAGGAACTCGTCAGGAAGCCAGCGCCAACGCTCCAGGGTGGCCTGGAACTGGTGAATCCGCGCTGCTGGAGAGACGTTCAGCGCCGCAATCGTCTGCGGCCCCAGCTTGCCGTTCTCTTCCAGACCATGGCGATGCTGGAAGTGCTTCACGACCTCAGCGACGTCCGCCGTATACTCATTTCCCTGCGGAGCACCTTCCTGGGCATCGCCAAGAATCATGAGCCGCTGCCACATGACCTGCAGACCGGGATACTCGCCACCGGGCAGGATCGGCTTTGTTACCGCAGGCAGCGGATCCCACTGTGGGTTCGCCTTCGCCAGGTCGATGTATTTGCCGAGAGCATCTTCGGTAGCGCGGTACTGGTCGCTGTTGGGCTCAACCAATGCGATCTGCGAGGCGACGTCTTCGGAGTCGACCACGTTTTCCGCGAGGAAGGTCGGCAGGTCGTAGCGTTTTCCGACGGCGTTGACGTCGAAGTCGAAGTGCTGGGGATTAACGCGGCCAATGTGGAGGTCGCTGATGAGGCGCATGGTACAGACCGTCATCGCGATATCGAACTTTGCCAGTTCCTCGTCTGATGCGGAAGACAGAGCAGAGAGGCGCTGCGGCCAGCGGTCGGCATCGTAGTCTACCGGGTTCAGGCCCTTGCGGTCGATCGTCTGGAAGAGATGGATGACATCCGTCGTTGCCTTCACCGGCTTCTTATCGCGTGTCCACGCCAGGCGATATTCGCGCATAGCGTAGAAGTTCTGCACGTAGTTCTTGTAGTCGGTGTAGTTGGGCCAGCGCAGTATGGGCAGATTGCCGGTGGCATCCAACTGCTGCAACTGGTTGGAGTAGTCCGGGGAGAAGGTCTCGAGCGTCTTGCCGACTCCATGCTTTCGCTTACAACCACCTGCTGCTACCAGAACCGCGAGCATTACCGCGGCAAACACACGACCACCCAGGACTCTATCGTTCACACAGCCTCCGTGCTGCATCTGTTCCCTTACGATGCCATAAGTCGCCCTATTGTCAGCCAGAGAAAATGGTGCTGCCATCCAAAGACCCGCCCGACGGGTAAGAAAAGGCTTTCGATCCACAGGGCTTCCGCTACACTGTCGTGACACCGCTTGCTATGAACCTGTATGCCATCGTTCTGGGCACTATCGTCGCGACCCTGTTGACCGTCTCCTTCACCCGGCTTTCCAAGGTGAAGACGAAGGCGGATTTTCTGGTTGCAGGCCGCTCTCTTCCCGCCTTTGTTCTGGTCTTCACCCTGCTCTCATCTTGGATCGGCTCCGGCTCACTTCTCGGCGGCGCTGAGAACGCCTACAAACATGGCTTTGTTGCCCTGTGGCAGGGTGGCGGCGGATGGGCGGGACTGCTGCTGATCTACTTCATCGCTCCCCGGGCACGGAAGTTCGCCCAGTTCACCATTCCCGATCTCCTGGAAGCACGCTACAACCAGACAGCCCGGGTGCTCGGCGTAATTGCCATTCTGTTTGCCTTTACCGCCATTACCAGCTATCAGTTCATCGGCGGCGGCGACATTCTTGCGCTGATCTTTCCAGACACGATCTCGCCGATGCTGGGCCGGTATATCATCGCCGCCTTCGTGATCTTCTTCACCGCGATTGCAGGTATGTCTTCGGTGGCTTATACCGATCTGGTGATTGGCTTGCTTGCGACCGTCTCACTGGTGGTCTCCTTCCCTCTGCTGGTTCATACCGCAGGAGGATGGGGCGCCGTACATGCGGCGTTGCCGGCGAGTTACTTCACGCCCCTCGGTGACTTTTCCCTGATCCAGGCGATGGAGATCTTTCTGCCGACCTGCCTGCTGATGCTGGGCAACCAGTCGATGTATCAGAAGTTCTTCTCGGCCAAAAGCGAGAAGGACGCCAGGGTCGCCGTGGTGGGCTGGATCATCGGCACCGTCATCCTGGAGACCGTGATTGTGGCGCTGGCGATCGTGGGGAATGTCCTGGCAAAACAGAACGGCTCGCAACCCTATCCGCGCGAGATTCTGGCCTTTACAGCCCTGCACTCGCTTCCCCCCCTGCTGGGGGCTGTGATGATGGGCGCTATCTTTGCCAAAGTAATCTCCACGGCAAACAGCTTTCTGTTCTCGCCCGCGACCAACCTGATCAATGACATCTATGTACGCTATCTTTCTCCGGATGCGTCTGATAAGAAAGTATTGATTGTCTCGCGGCTGACAGTGGTTTTGCTGGGTGGGTGGGCTCTCTGGCAGGCCGTCGGCATTACCAGTGTTCTGGCCAAGACACTCTATGCCTATACCATTTACTCAGCGGCGTTGACGCCGGTGATTCTGGCGGCATTCTTCTGGCAGCGTGCGACCGCTGCCGCGGCTGTCGCATCCATTGCAGCGGGTACGGTAGTGACCGTCTCGTGGGATACGGCCTGGGTTAAGCATCTGCTTCCACAGGCCATTGCGGAGCGGGATGCAATTTTTCCTGCATTGCTGGTTTCACTCCTGTGCCTGCTGGGGGTCACATCCCGTATTGTTTTCTCAGCGTCTATTCGTGCAATTCACAGAAACGACCCCAAACCTAACCCCATCCCAAAAGGACGAATCATGGAACTGAACGAAAACCTCCTGATGCAACCCGCCACCCACGACTTCGTACCCGAAGGCCTGCTGGCCCTCAACGCCGCCGAGATGTGGCAGGCCGCCCCCGTGACCGACGACGATGACGATGAGGATGAGGATTACGACGAAGACGAAGACGAGGATGATGAGGACGACGACGAGTTCGACGAGGACGAAGAAGACGACGACGAAGACGAAGATGAGGATGATGACGACGAAATCGACGAGGACGCCGAAGACGAGCCCGAGTACGAGGACTACGACGACGAAGATGAAGATGAAGAGGATGACGACGACTACGAATAGAGCATCCAACGAATTGCTATGTCGAACGTAAAACCGAATCTACTGAAGGGCCTGCTGGCGGGTGTCGCTGCGGGCCTTGTCGCTACCGCCGCTAAGGGCCTCGTCGAGAAGTTCTATCCCCCGCACACGCACGGCGAGCCGGAGCCGTCGGAGCTTCTAGTGGAGAAGCTTGCGGGCCACCACCTCTCCCCTTCCACCAAAGCCACTGCGGCACAGACGATCCACTGGGGCTTCGGCGCACTCGCCGGCGGAGCTTATGGAATGCTCGCGGAGTTCTACCCCGCTGCCACAGCGCGTAACGGAGCACAGTTTGGTGCCGTGCTCGGCACCCTGACCCACGAAAGCGCCTATCCGAAGCTGGGTCTGGCAGCCGAACCGGAAGATCAGGATATGCGTGAGCAGAGCAGCGAGATGATCTCCCACGTCGTGTACGGGGTCGTGACAGAGACGGTCCGCTCCGCGGTACGCCGCGTTCTCTAAGATGCCCGTTGGTCGCCTGACGATCGAGCTTCACATCGAACATGCGCAGTCCCTGAAGGACCGCCGGCAGGTCGTGCGCTCGCTCAAAGACAAGCTGCGCCACGGTTTCAATATCGGCGTGGCGGAACTGGATGACTCCAGCCTGTGGAATCGCGCGACGATTGGCGTTGTGGCGATCTCGGCTTCGCGTGATTACGTGCTCGGCCTGCTGCAACAGGTGGAAGATGCGGCACACCGGCTGGCGCCGGGTTTGGGTGCAGAGATTCTGGATGCGTCGGCGGATCTGATGGAGGAGTAAGTGGGTAGGATCGAGAATTTTCCCGGGCCCATTTTTGTTGCCATCCCGAAGGGATCTGCTTTTGTCTTTACCGGACGGCTGGAGAAGCAGATTTCTCCGTTTCCTTCGGTCAATCCACCCCAACCAGCAAGCTGGTCGGGGACCCCGGTCACTACGAAATGACAAAAGAAAAGGCAATCACTGGAATAACAAAGGCCGGCTCTTGGAGCCGGCCTTTGTTTCCTGCTGAAGCGGGATTTACTTCTTGCTCTTTACGGCGATGACTTCGATCTCCAGGGCAGCGCCGGGAGCGACCAGGGCCGCTACCTGCACGGCCGAGCGGGCCGGCTTGTTCGGCTGCTCCTTGGTGCCGAAGTACTTTACGAACTCAGAGTTCATCGCAGCGAACTCCAGCTTGCCGGTTTTGGGATCGGCAGCCAGGAAGACGGTCGCCTTCACGACGTCGCCCATGGTCAGGCCCTGGGCCTTGAGCTGCGCGTCGATCTTGGCCAGCACCGAAGCGGCCTGCGTCTTGGTGTCGCCGTAGTCGGCCGGAGTGCCCTTGGCCGGGTCGGCCGGGGTTACAGGCGAAGGAAGCTGGCCGGAGAGATAGTAGATGTCGCCGGCCCAAACGCCGGTGGCGATGAAGCCCTTGTCGTCCTGGATGTGCTTGACCGTGGTCTGCGCGTGAGCGGTAGTGGCGGCAGCGGCGGCCAGGACGAGAGCGAGAATGATCTTCTTCATGCGAGGGTCTCCTGAAAATTCGTTCACAAGGAAAAGGGGGCGAGCCTGAATGGCCCGCCCCTGGTTATCTTAGGCGCTTACCGTGTCGGAGCGCTTTCCGCCGAGGCGGGCAGCCTTCACGTGATCGCTGATCATCTGGATGGCGCGGCGACCGCTTCCGGCGGCGCCCTCCTGCCAGCCCACCACGTGCGAGGTGTGATCACCGGCGAAATAGATGGGGCCATCGTTCTGCGTGATGGTGGCGTAGTCGGCCTTGCTTATGGCGCCGATCCACGAACCTTCATTCCACTTCACGTGCTTCCACCCGCAGAAGACGGGCTTTGAGACCAGCTTTCCGTAGCCCGGATGCATCTTCTCGATGGACTGACGCGACGACTCAAACTTCTCGTCCATCGACAGTTTGTTGAATCCGTCGATCGCCTCATCCTGATAGCCGGCGCAGATCATGCTTGGGCCCTCGGAAAAGAGGTTGTTCGAGGGGTACCAGATCGGCTGCGGTCCCTTGGCCAGGAAGCTGAGGCCGCCGTAGATGTTGAAGTCCTTCTCCCAGAAGCGGGTCGAGGCTTCCCACGGCACCTTGTAGGAACCGCGGTAGGAGTCGGCAGCGCGGGAGACCGTGGCCTTCACCTCGGGCGACAGGTCCGCCTTGATCTTGTTCAGGATCGTCAGCGGCATGGCGCAGACGCAGTAGTCGGCCTGGATGGTGTGCTGGACGCCAGCCTTTTCGTAGACAACCTTCACACCCTTGTCGGTCTTGGTGATCTCGCTGACCGGACAGTTGAAGTTGACGATGGGGCCGAGCGACTTGGCCAGGGCATTTGAGATCTGCTGCATGCCGTTGACCGGCTGCATCATGGTCGCCTGCCAGTCCCACTGCTCTTCGTAGAGCTCGGCGCTCCAGAAGTTGCCATCCAGAAGCGCGTGCATCGGGATGGGCTCGCGGTTGACGATCATCTCCTGCGGGCCGGCGCCGGGGTACTGAGTGACGTCGGCACGGTCAGAACCGGTGTATTTGTTCTTGCCGTCCAGCGGTCCCCACAGGTGCATGATGTCGGCCAGGCGCTCGCGGTCCTGCTTGGTCAACTCGGTGTCCAGAGAGCCGCCATTCAGGGCCTTGGTCAGCAGCTCAGCAACTTCGCCGCGGGTGTCGTTGATGACCTTGCGCTGGGTGTAGGGCTTGCCGCCGTTGACCTTGTCGTTCTGCAACAGGGTGGAGCGGGAGGTGTTGACGCAGACTTCCATCGGCACCTTGAGCTCGCGCACGTAGTGCAGGATGGTGCCGTGCACCGATGGGATGCGGGCGGGACCCATGTTCCAGTACAGGCCGGGAGCCCAGTTGATGTTCTGCTTGGTGCCGTCGACGAACTCAAGAACGTCTCCACCGCGGGCCGAATAAGCACGGCCGCCGGGACGATGGCGGGCTTCCAGAACGGTAACGTTGTATCCGAGTTTACGAGCCTCGTAGGCAGTCACCAGACCGGCGACGCCGCCGCCAAGGACAACGATGCTGACACCTTTCCCTGCACCGGTTGTGGCCTTAACCTGCTCAGCCTCAACTTCTTTCATCGGCATCAGGCCGAGAGCTTGCATGGTGACAACTGCAGCGCTGAAACCGCCAGCCTGCCCTACGCGCGTAAGGAAATCGCGCCGTGTAATACCCATGGGAAAAACACTCCTTTAGTTGCGACTGACCTGGGAGATGAAGCTGGTCCCCACGCAGATGGACGAATCCCCCGACGAGGAAAACCAAGAACTGTAGCCCGATGGAAACATCCTATAGGAATGAGGAGTGATTGAATAATTGAATAATTGAATCA
>JAEKKE010000159.1 GCA_019510535.1 Acidobacteriota bacterium | reverse complement strand
ATTGTCTTCCAGAGGCGCCAGGGTCAGCGGGTTTCCGGCATACGTCAGCTTATCGAGATTGATGACAGGTGACGACTCCGTCTCAATCCAATCCAGTACAAAATTGCTTCCTATAAAACCGGCGCCGCCGGTCACCAGAATCGGTTTGATTTCCGTCATGCGTAGCGCTTTGGCCCTCTTCCTCAGTAGCCTGCCGGGCAAGCCACTTCTTCAATAATCTTCGGATTATCTCTAATATTCTACCTTCCCGGAGAGGGCGCATCACCGTCGTAACGGCCATCCACAACACACATCTGTCGCATCCAAGTAACTTAGGACTAGAATGGTTCCGCCTGTATCGATACCCTTATGCCAGCGCTCATGACCGAACCCCTTGCAGCTCCCGCCGCCAAATCCACAGAACGTGAGCAGTTCGACCTGCAGGCACTCGTCACGGAGCGGCCTAACGAAGCATCTGAAGGCTTTGACACCAAAAGTGCGCTTGAGATTGCCCGGATCATTAATCACGAGGACGCAAAGGTCCATCTGGCAGTCAAAAAAGCGCTTCCTGAGATCGCTCTGGTGATCGACCAGGTCGCTCACGCCCTGCGCGATGGCGGCCGGCTAATCTACGTCGGCGCTGGCTCGTCAGGGCGTATCGCTTCACTGGATTCCCAGGAGTGCCCCGCCACCTTCTCGACACAGCCGCAGCAGATCCAGTACCTGATGTGCGGTGGCCCCAAGGCTCTTGCCTCTGCCGCCGATGTCAATGAAGATTCCCCGGAGATGGGCCAACGCGACATTGCCAAGCGCCGCCCAACCAGAAAAGACATTGTGATTGGTGTCTCGGCCTCAGGCCACACACCGTATGTTGTCGGCGCCGTGGACTATGCCCGCCAGCGGGGGGCGCGGACCGCCGCCGTGGTATGCAATCCCAACAGCCGTCTTGCCGAGGTCTCCGATATCTGTATCGTTGCCGACGTAGGTCCTGAGGTTATCTCGGGTTCGACCCGCATGAAGGCGGGCACAGCCCAGAAGATGATCCTGAACATGATCACGACAGGCGCGATGACTCGTCTGGGCTATGTGTACGAGAACCTGATGGTGAACGTGCACATGAAGAATGCCAAGCTCGTCGAGCGCGGTATCAACGTACTGCAGCGTGTCACAGGGGTCGACCGTGAGACCGCCATCCGCGCCATCAAGTCAGCCGGTAAATCCATCCCTATCGCTGTCGTCATGCTGAAGGCCGGCGTGGACAAGATGGAGGCCGTCCGCCGACTTTCCAAGTCGGATGGCAATGTCCGCCTGGCAATCGAAGACTCCCGCCTTGAACTGTAGGTTTGGATTTCAAAGGATGGCCTTCGACTAGCCGGAATGAAGCATCCCGTTCTTCGCGGTCAAGGCCTTCGCCTCGCACTCTCACTCACCGCCACGCTGGGTGCAGTTACCATCTGCTTTCTGGAGCACCATTTCACCCTTTCGCCGTTCCACCCCGAGACCTATCCGGCGATGCTGCCGCACAAATGCGGCAAGCTGTTTCTCGTTTGCCTTTCCTGGTTCAGCATTGAGCTATTCCCTATCGCCAATGCGTTTTCTACCAGAGCATTTCATCACGCTGAGATCTAGACCCCGAACCAGCCAAAGCACTCCCTTCCACAACGTAACTCCGTAGAATCAAAGAGGCGTTTACTGATTCGTTAAGGTATCTCGTTGGCTCATGGACAAGTTTGTTATTCGTGGCGGTAACCCGCTCCTCGGCACCATCAAAGTCTCCGGAGCCAAGAACTCCGCTCTTCCCTGCATGGCCGCCGCCATCCTTACCGAGGATGAGATCATCCTCGAAAATATTCCTCAGGTTCGCGATATCGAGACCGAGCGCAAGCTGCTGGAGTCCATGGGCGCCAGCGTAGAGCTGGGGTATGGCCGTGCCCAGCACCGTACCAGCATCCAGTGCGCAAATCTCTCTGACCCGGTCGCCAAGTACGAGATTGTGAAGACCATGCGCGCCAGCTCACTGGTGCTCGGCCCACTCATTGCCCGGACCGGTATGGCGCGTGTCGCGATGCCCGGAGGATGCGCCATTGGCGGCCGTCCGATCGATCTTCATCTGGCGGCACTGGAGAAGATGGGCGCCACCATTACTTACGATCACGGTTACATTGAGGCCCGCACCCAACGCCTGAAGGGCGCGCACATCGTCTTCGACAAGATCACTGTTACCGGTACAGAAGACATCCTGATGGCCGCCGTTATGGCCGAGGGTGAGACTCTGCTCGAGAACTGTGCCCGCGAGCCGGAAGTCACTGACCTGGCAGCACTGCTCGCGGCCATGGGAGCCCAGATCGAAGGCGCTGGATCTTCGACCATCAGAGTAAAGGGAGTGGACAAGCTCCACGGCGCTCGCCACCGCATCAATCCTGACCGCATCGAAGCCGGCACCTTCCTGATTGCCGGCGCAATCACCGGTGGCGACCTGAACGTCGACTCCTGCAACCCGGAACATCTGGGCGCTGTCATCGGCAAGCTGGAGTCCGCGGGAGCACGCATTGATGTCGGCCGCGAGAGCGTTCGTGTCCGCAGCGAAGGCCACCTGAAGCCGGTCGATATCTCGACCGAAGAGTACCCGGGATTCCCTACCGATATGCAGGCGCAGTACATGGCGCTTGCGACGCAGTGCGACGGCACGAGCATCGTTGCCGAGAACATCTTCGAGAACCGCTTCATGCACGTTCAGGAACTGAATCGCATGGGCGCCAATATCCGTACCGAGGGACGTATGGCCACCATCGTCGGCAAGACTCCGCTGCAGGCAGCGGCCGTCATGTGCTCTGACCTGCGTGCTTCAGCCTCTCTGGTGCTTGCCGCCCTGGTTGCCGACGGTGAAACCATTCTGGACCGTGTTTATCACATGGATCGCGGCTACGAACGCATCGAAGAGAAGCTCCGCGGTGTCGGCGCCCAGATTCGCCGTATGGGCGACGTCTTCGGCAAGCGCTAGACTAGAGCATTTTTCCTGTTGCTGGGTATCCCGAGAGGCCCGTGCTCTAAGGTCGCACCTGCGCGTGCCTACTGAATTAACCACAGAACTGGGTGCTCCACTCATTGCACCGCAATGGGTGGAGCATTCGATACAAACTGATTACCCGCCGGCGATTGCTCCTATCACCAGCAGTGGCTCTTTGCCGTTCACGATCACTTCCGGCAACACGGCATCCATGCCGACATGCGACCAGTCCTCCTCGCAGACAAAGAAGCGAAGCCACGCTCTCCGTTGCTTTGTCTCGTGCTCACGGATGGTGCCTTCCAATGCGGGGTAATCGCGTTCCAGCACTTCCAGAACGGCAGCGATCGTCACTGGAGCAGCATTCACTGCTACTGTCACTTCATGGCCGACACCTGCGAGCCTACAGAGATGGGCCGGCAACTCCAACCGCACCATCGCACTCACGGCAGCGTCTGAGCCTCCACGGAGAGCACCGCAGGCAGATCCCGCACAATTGCCTGCCAGTTCTCGCCGCCATCGGGCGACGCATATACCTGTCCTCCGGTTGTGCCGAAGTAAATGCCACAGTCATCCATACGGTCGACGGACATGGCATCGCGCAGAACGTTCACGTAGCAGTCTTTCTGCGGAAGCCCCCGGCTCAACGGCTCCCACTCATTCCCGCCTGTTTTGCTTCGGAAGACTCTCAACTGTCCCTCCATGGGGAAATGCTCGGAGTCGCTCTTGATGGGCACTACAAAGATGGTCTCAGGCTCGTGCGCATGCACATCGATGACGAATCCAAAGTCTGTCGGCAGGTTGCCGCTTACCTTTGACCAGTTCTCGCCGGCATCATCGGTCCGCATCACATCCCAATGCTTCTGCATAAACAGGGTCTTTGGTTTGGATGAATGCATGGCAATGTGATGCACGCAGTGCCCGACCTCGGCCGTCGGATTAGGGATGTACTTCGAGTAAAGTCCCTTGTTGATCGGCTTCCAACTGCCGCCGCCATCATCGGTACGAAACGCGCCCGCCGCCGAGATCGCAATGAACATCCGCTGCTCGTCGGTGGGATCGATCACAATCGAATGCAGGCACATGCCACCGGCGCCTGGCTGCCAGTCTTTACCTGTGCCATGCTTCCGGAGCCCCGGCAATTCATTCCAGGTCGTGCCGCCATCGGTGGTCTTGAACATGGCGGCATCTTCTACACCCGCGAAGACCGTGTCCGCGCAGCTCAGAGATGGCTCGAGATGCCACACGCGTTTAAATTCCCATGGATGCGGCGTTCCGTCGTACCACTGGTGTGTCCCGGCTTCGCCTTCATAGAGAAACTTGTTACCGGCAACGGTCCAGGTCTTCCCACCATCGTCGGAACGTTGAAGCACCTGGCCAGACCAACCTGAGCTCTGCGACGCCCAGATGCGGTTAGGATCTACCGGCGAGCCCTTCATGTGATAGATCTCCCACCCGGCGAAGAACGGGCCTTCCACCACCCAGTCCCGGCGTTTCCCATCTGAAGTCAGCACAAAACCGCCTTTACGTGTTCCGACCAGTAGACGTACTGTGCTCATGCGCTTAATCCTCCGGCAGGAGAGTATCAGGCTTGGGGCGTTCGCGGAAACCGCGCTCGCTGTCTATGCTGAAAATCTCATGGGTCAAAAAAAGATTGGCAGAAACGAAAAAGCGCGCCCGAAGGCGCGCTTTCGTTTACGGCAAGTCCTATTGCTTAGGCAGCGTTCTCGCCGCCCTCAGCCTGCTGCTGCTCCTCAAGCTGCTTCTGCAGCTCTTCGCGCTTCTTGGCCTTGGCAGCTTCGCGCTTCTCGCGCTTCTCGCCGAGTTCAGCCTCAGCACCGAGCAGCTCGATGAACGCCTTCTCGCCACCATCTCCCTTGCGGAAGCCGGTCTTGGTGATGCGGAGATAGCCGCCATTGCGATCGCCGTAGCGCGGAGCCACGGTGGCGAACAGGCGGTCAACAGCCTGAGGCGTCTGCAGAAAGGCAGCAGCCTGGCGGCGGGCATGCACGTCACCGCGCTTGCCCAGCGTGATCATCTTCTCAACGAGGGGGCGGACAGCCTTGGCCTTGACAGCCGTGGTCTCTACGCGATCCTCAAGAATCACGGACGTCGTCAGGTTCCGCAGCAGGGCGCGGCGGTGACTGGTGTTGCGTCCGAGTTTGAATCCTCCATTACGGTGGCGCATATCAATTCTCTCTCTTCGAAGTTGTCAGTTCTCAGTTGTCGATACTCTGACAACCTCGGAAATCTGGATGTTACCGGACGCTTTCCGCCAGTTGCTCTCGTTGGAGAGCAACTGGCGGGCAACCGTCTTAGAAGTTCTCAGTCTCGCTGCCCGGCAGCGAGAAGTCGTCGTCGTCCTCATCGTCAAATGAGCCATAGCTCGCAGCGAGCGTGGCAGCCGGAAGCACAGAGGTCGGTCCGGGAACGGGGTTGCCGTTCTCGTCGATCTTCATGCCCAGCGAGAGGCCCATCTGAGCAAGGATCTCCTTGATCTCGTTCAGCGACTTGCGGCCGAAGTTCTTGGTCTTCAGCATCTCGGCTTCCGTCTTCTGGATCAGTTCGCCGATGGTCTGGATACCCGCGTTCTTCAGGCAGTTGTAGCTGCGGACGGAGAGCTCAAGCTCTTCGACCGAGCGGTTCAGATTCTCGTTGCGGATAGCAGGGCCGTCCGCGCTGCCGTCCAGACCGGTCTCCAGCTCTTCCTCGAAGTTGATGAAGATGGTCAGGTGGTCCTTCAGCAGCTTGGCAGCCAGGCCTACGGCGTCAGCCGGAAGCACGGTGCCATTGGTCCAGACTTCGAGAGTCAGGCGATCGTAATCGGTGATCTGGCCCAGACGGGCTGCGTCCACCGAGTAGTTCACCTTGCGGACCGGGGAGTGAATCGAGTCAACCGGGATAAAGCCAAGACCGAGATCGGAATCGAAGTTCTTGTCAGCCGAGACATAGCCACGGCCACGCTTCAGACGCATCTCCATGTCGAGCTTTCCGCCCTCGGAGACCGTCGCGATGTAGACATCCTTGTCCAGAATCTCGACGTCGCCATCCGCTTCGATCATGCCGGAGGTAACCACGCCCGGCTGGTCCACATGCAGGTATAGAGCCTTCGGTCCGTCGCCATTCAGCTTGAATGGGATCTGCTTCAGGTTCAGGATGATGTCCGTCGCGTCCTCAACCACACCAGTGATCGATTGGAACTCGTGCAGCACGCCTTCAATGCGAACAGCAGTCACAGCCGCGCCCTCGATCGACGAGAGCAGCGTGCGGCGCAGTGCATTGCCGATGGTCGTACCGAAGCCGCGCTCAAAAGGCTGCGCGCTGAACTTTCCGTACTTCTCTGTCAGTGTCTCGCTGTCAACAGCAAGACGCTTAGGCTTTTGGAAACCTCTCCAAAGCATGTATCTATCCTTTCTTCCGGCTACCGTCCGCGAAGCATTTTGCGGTCCAGGCGGGTGTTACACGGTTGAGTATTTAGTTGTGGGATCAATCAAAGGGCTACGCGGCTATACCGCGCAGCCCTTCAACCATTACTTCGAGTAAAGTTCGACGATCAGCTGTTCGTTGACCGGGATCTGGATATCCTCGCGCTTCGGCAGAGCAATAACCTTGCCCGAGAAGTTGTCGCGGTTGATTTCCAGCCACGCAGCCTGGGTCTGACCGGAGGAAAAATCCTTGGCAGTCTCGAGTAGAACCAGCTTCTTGGCGTTCTCGCGGATCTCGACCACATCGCCTACCTTCACCTGGTAGGAGGGAATGTTCACTTTGCGGCCGTTGACGGTCACATGACCGTGACGAACGACCTGACGAGCCTGACGGCGGGAGATCGCGAAGCCAAGGCGGTATGCCACGTTGTCCAGACGGGTCTCGAGCTGCTGCAGCAGCAGGTCGCCGGTAACGCCGGTCCTGCGGCTTGCCTTCTCGTAGTACGCGCGGAACTGGCCTTCGAGCGTGAAGTAGATACGCTTTGCCTTCTGCTTTTCGCGGAGCTGCAGACCGTAGCCAACGATCTTGGCCTTACGGTCACGGCCGTGCTGGCCGGGGGCAAAGTTGCGCTTCTCGATCGGGCACTTGTCGGAGAAGCACTTGGGTCCCTTGAGGAAGAGTTTCATTCCGTCGCGGCGGCAAAGGCGGCAGACGGGTCCAGTATAACGAGCCATTTCTATTAGTCTCCTAAGACTTCAGGTGTCGATCGCTTTACACGCTGCTCGAGCGCTTCAGTCGCGATCCATAAGCGAGGTTGTACGGTGCCGGATCTTATCGATCCGGCACCGCAGAAGTTATACGCGGCGGCGCTTCGGCGGACGGCAGCCGTTGTGCGGAATCGGCGTGACGTCACGGATGCTGCGGACCTCGAGGCCCGCGGCGGCCAGTGCACGGACAGCCGACTCACGGCCCGAACCGGGGCCGGCGACGCGGACATCGACCGAGCGGAGACCATGATCGCGAGCCATGTTGGCGGCGTTCACAGCGGCCTGCTGGGCGGCAAACGGAGTTCCCTTACGGGAACCACGGAAGCCCAGCGAACCCGAACTCTTCCAGCTAAGCGTGTTGCCCTGCTGGTCGGTGATGGTGACGATGGTGTTGTTGAACGACGCCTGAATGTGGACCAGACCATACGGCACATTCTTGCGTTCGCGCTTCTTGAACTTCTTATTCTTACCGGCTTTGCCGGCTGCGCTCTGCTGTTTTGCCATGGCTTACTTGGTCGCTTTCTTCTTGCCGGCAACCGTGCCCTTGCGGGGGCCCTTACGGGTGCGAGCGTTGGTGTGGGTGCGCTGACCGCGAACCGGCAGGTTGCGGCGGTGGCGAATACCACGGTAAGACTGGATTTCCATCAGACGCTTGATGTTCAGCGAAACTTCCTTGCGGAGATCGCCTTCCACCGGGGAGCCCTGCTCAATGGTCTGACGGACGCGGTTCAGCTCGTCTTCGCTAAGGTCCTTCAGCTTGCGGAACGGATCGATGTCCGCAGCCTTCAGGATGGTCAGCGCGCGAGAGTCCCCGATGCCGAAGATGTAGGTAAGCGAGATTCGCACCTGTTTGTTCGGTGGGAGATCTACGCCAGCAATACGTGCCATCTGGTTTCCTTCTATTGGTTGCTTCCGGACGACTTCGTCCTCAGAAGCGGTTAGGGCAGCTTGTTCCCGGGGTTCATCGCACGCCTTGACTTCGGCGAACTCGCCCCATATATGGGAGTGCTACAGGTTGATTGCCTTGCGACAGACGCTCTGGGCTTAGCCCTGGCGCTGCTTGTGCTTGGCGTTTTCGCAGATCACGCGCACCACACCACGGCGGTGAACGATCTTGCACTTGTCGCAAATCTTCTTAACTGATGCACGAACCTTCATTACTTCCCTCAGTTCTGTTTCTCAGCCACCGTTCCCGGCAACTGTTTTCTGCTACTTGTACCGGTAAACGATACGCCCGCGGGTCAGATCATACGGGCTCAGCTCTACCGCTACGCGGTCGCCTGGGAGGATGCGGATGAAGTTCTTGCGCATGCGACCCGAGACATGGGCCAGCACCTGGTGCTTATTCTCCAGCTCGACCTTGAACATGGCATTCGGCAGGGTCTCAAGGACCACTGCCATTACTTCAATCGCGTCTTCCTTCGACAAACCGTCTCCTTTGCAACTACTGTCAGAGCCTACCTCTGACCTGCCTGGGCTCTACTAGCCCCAAAACTTTCTTACCGAGTCAGCACCAGGGGGCCATTGTCTGTAATGGCTACCGTGTGCTCAAAATGCGCGCTCAGGCTGCCGTCGACGGTCACTGCGGTCCAACCGTCTTTCAGCACCTTCACCTCATGGGTCCCGGCGTTGATCATTGGTTCAATCGCCAGAACCATTCCGGCCCGCAGCTTAGTTCCCTTGCCGCGCTTGCCGTAGTTCGGAACCTGCGGCTCTTCGTGCATGTTTCTGCCGATGCCGTGTCCCACAAAATCTCGTACGACGCCGTATCCCGACGCCTCACACATCTCCTGCACAGCAGCGCCGATATCGCCTAGCGTTGCCCCGACCTGAGCCTCCTGGATTGCCTGCTCCAGAGAAGCCTTCGTCACATCCAACAGCTTCCGGGCGGCCGGTGAAAGCTTCCCTACCGGGTAAGTTTCAGCCGCATCGGAGTAATACCCTTCGAGGATCACGCCACAGTCGACGCTGACGATATCGCCGTCCTTCAGCACCGTCTTTGTGGACGGCATTCCATGCACGACTTCCTCGTTCACCGACGTGCACAAGCACCACGGATAATCGTGATACCCCTTGAAGGCCGGCTTAGCGCCAAACTCGGCGATCTTCGCTTCCGCCACGCGCTCAAGATCCATCGTAGTGGCGCCCGGCTTTACCGCCTGACGAATCGCTTCATGTACCTGGCGGAGGATAATTCCCGCCTGCCGCATCTTTTCAATCTCCTGCGGCGTTTTGATCATGATGGCCATTGTCGATCCGCTTACTGCCCTTCGTTTCCTCTTAGCCGCATCAACGCAGCCACAATCTTTTCAGTAACCACCTCAACCAGGTGATCACCGTCTACTGCCTCAAATCGTCCGAGAGCGCGGTAGTGCTCGATCACCGGCGCCGTCTGCGCGTCGAACACTCGCATGCGTTCGGCGAACTTTTCTTCCGTGTCGTCTGCCCGCTGTTCGAGAGCCGCGCCTTCCTTATCGCACTTCCCCTCCACCTTCGGCGGATTGAAATGAACGTTATAGATGGTTTGACATACCGGGCAAGTCCTTCTGCCCGTAATGCGGCCCAGTAGTTGAGTATACCCAACTTCGATACTCACGGCAACGACGGGGAGCCCCGACAGGTTCTTCCCCAGGTGCCCATCCAGCCACTCCGCCTGGGGCAGGGTCCGGGGGAAACCGTCCAGCAGATACCCCCGTGCGGTGTCCGGCTGTTCCAGCCGCTCAGCCACCATCTGGTTGACCAGGTCGTCCGGCACCAGATGCCCAGCGGAGACGAGCTTCTGGAACTCTTTCCCCATCTCCGAACCGCCTTTAATGTTGGCCCGGATGATATCGCCGGTTGAAATCTGGGGGACGCCCCAGGCCTGCATCAGAATCTGGGCCTGGGTTCCCTTACCAACTCCTGGCGCACCTAACAGCAGAACCGGACCGGAGATGAATTCCGGCTGTCCCGGAGAGGTTACGCATTCCATTCCCGTTACCAGCTCCGGCGACCGCGGATACGGCCACTCTTCGGCGTAAAGCCATCGTAGTGACGCATGATCAGTTGCGACTCGATCTGGTTCACCGTGTCCATCGCCACACCCACCACGATCAGCAGCGAGGTTCCACCGAAGTAGAACTGTACGCCCATACCGTTGGTAACCCAGGTCGGCAGCTTGTCGAACAGGGTGCCCACCAGCCACAGGTGATTCAGGTGGATACCCGAGATCAGGAACTGAGGAATGATGGTGATGATGATCAGGTACAGCGCGCCGACCAACGTAATGCGGGTCAGGATGTCGTTCAGATAGTCGCTGGTGCGGCGGCCCGGACGGATACCGGGAATAAAGCCGCCGTACTTCCGCATGTTGTCCGCGATGTCATCCGGACGGAAGACGATCGAGATGTAGAAGTAAGCGAAGAAGATAATCGCCGCGAAGAACAGAATCTCGTACCACGGTTCGCCCGGCTTCAGACCTTCGGTCAGAATGCGCAGGAACTTGGTGTTCTGCACCCAGGCTGCGTTCGCGAAGAGCAACGGCGCCGAGAGGATCGAGCTGGCGAAGATGACCGGCATTACGCCGCCGGAGTTTACCTTCAGCGGCAGGTGGGTTGACTGTCCACCCATCAGGCGGCGTCCCACGATACGCTTCGCATACTGTACCGGGATGCGGCGCTCAGAGCGCTCAACCCAGACAATAAACGCGACCACAGCGATCATGCCGGCAACGAGGATCAACAGTGCGATTGGAGTGAAGGCGCCCCAAGCACGAGTCGTAGCCTTCTCCCACAGATCCTGGATACCGCGCGGCAGGCCGACGACGATACCCGTAAAGATCAGCAGCGACATACCGTTGCCGATACCGCGATCGGTAATCTGCTCGCCCAGCCACATGATGAAGGCTGTACCGGTAGTCAGCGTCAACACCGCCATCGCAATAAACGACCACTTGCCGATGGTCACCATCGGAGCTCCGGTCTGCGTGCTGGTCAGTGTCAGGCCGATAAAGAACGACTGCACGATGGCCAGAAGAACTGTAAGGTAGCGGGTCCACTGCGTGATCTTGCGACGGCCAATCTCGCCTTCCTTCTGCAGCTTGGCCAACGGCTCATAAATAACCGTCAGCAGCTGGAAGATGATGGAGGCGGTGATATACGGCATGATGCCTAGGGCAAAGATCGTCAGCTTGCGCAGGTTGCCGCCGGAAAACAAGTCAACCAGACCCAGCGCGGAACCCGAATTCTGCTGGAAGTACTGCTGCAGCAGATCGGCATTGATACCCGGCGTTGGGATATGTGCACCCAGGCGATAGACCGCCAACAGGCCAAGCGTGAACATAACGCGCTTGCGCAGGTCGGGAATACGGAAGATGTTGAGGAACTTATCCAGCATCTGAGAGTGAGGCCTCGAGAACTTCGGGTGAAACGAAGAGAACAAGGCCCGGCGCCATGGCCGGGCCCCTAACCATTAGCCGAGAACGACAGCCTTACCGCCGGCCTTCTCAATCTTCTCCTGAGCAGCCTTGGAGAACTTATGAGCATGCACGGTAACGGCAGTGGTGATCTCGCCATTTGCCAGCACCTTCACCAGAGCGTTCTTCTTCGCCACGCCCAGGGCCTGTAGCTTCTCGATCGTCAGTTCGCTCTCATTCAGAGAAGCGATCGTATCCAGACCCAGAACCGTGTACTCGGTACGGAAGATGTTGGTGAAGCCGCGCTTCGGAAGACGGCGGTGCAGCGGCATCTGGCCGCCCTCAAAGCCGCGCATCGTGCGTGAGCCCGAGCGCGAACCCTGGCCCTTATGACCACGGGTCGAGGTCTTACCCATACCCGAGCCCATACCGCGGCCGACACGCTTCTTGTTGCTGTTGGCGCCCTTTGGCGCACGGAGATTCGAAAGATTCTTTGCCATTATTTCCTCGCTCAACGCCGGTGAAGAGGGTTCCCTCTTCCCGACTCGCATATGTTTGTGGGCGATGCACTGATTCTACATCGCCCATGGTTTGCGCGTGAAACGCGCTTGGCCTGAACTACTCTTCGACGATACGGACCAGGTGCGGAATCGCTTTCACCATGCCGCGGATCGAGGGGGTATCCTCGCGCTCCACGATCTGGTTCAGGCGCGTAAAGCCCAGGCCCTTGACGACCAGCTTGTGCTTCACAGGCGTGGCGATCTTAGAACGGTAGTACTGGATTTTGATGGTCTTTGCCATGATTTAGAGCTCCTCAACAGCCTTGCCACGAAGGGCGGCCACTTCCTTCTTGTCACGCAGCTGCGTCAGGGCAGCAAACGTCGCCTTGACCACGTTGTGCGGATTGGCGGTACCCAGTGACTTGGTCAGAACATTCTGCACACCGGCCGAGGTCATAACCGCGCGCACCGCGCCACCAGCGATGACGCCCGTACCTTCGGGAGCCGGCTTTAGCAGCACCTGGCCCGAACCGAAACGGCCCAGCACCTGGTGAGGAATCGTCGTCTCGGTCAGGTTCACCTTTACCAGGTTCTTCTTGGCCGACTCGATTCCCTTGCGGATCGCCTGCGGAACTTCCTTTGCCTTACCCGAGCCGAAGCCAACCACGCCCTCGGCGGGATCGCCCACAACCACAAGCGCGGCGAAGGACATGTTCTTACCACCCTTGACGACCTTGGTCACGCGGTTGATCGCGACGACCTGATCCTTCAGGTTCAGCTTATTGGCATCAATCTTCTTCTTCAGAGTTGCCATTGGTTTCCTTCAATTCCTTCCGGGCACATGAGCCCTAAATCGTTTAGAACTCGAGTCCCGCTTCGCGAGCGGCATCGGCAAGGGCCTTGATGCGTCCGTGATAGAGATAACCGCCACGGTCGAAGACCACCTTCTTGACGCCCTTCTCCTTGGCGCGCTCGGCGATCAGCTTGCCGACTGCCTTGGCCGCATCGATATTGCCGCCGTTCTTCTTCGACTCGCCCTTCTTGGCCACAGTCGATGCCGAAGCAATCGTCACACCATTGGAATCGTCAATGAGCTGGGTATAGATGTGGTCCAGCGAACGGTACACGTTCAGGCGCGGACGCTCGGTCGTACCCGAGAGCTTCTCACGGATACGGGTGTGAACCCGCTTGCGGATTACATTGCGCTGTCTCTGTTGAATCATCGTCTCTCTCCTAGTAGCGGAGGCGCCCTGCGCCCCCGTTCGGTTTACTTAGCGCCGGTCTTACCGACCTTCTTCTTCAGCTTCTCGCCCGTGTAACGGACGCCCTTGTTCTTGTACGGATCCGGCTTACGCAGAGAGCGCATATCCGCCGCTACCTGGCCGACCTTCTGCCGGTCGATACCGGTGACCGTCAGGTGTGTCTGCTTCGGATCGATGGCCACTTCGATGCCCGTAGGCAGCGGGAACTCGATCGGATGCGAGTACCCCAGAGTGAACACCACCACGTTCTTGCCCTTCATCTCGGCACGGTAACCGATGCCGACGATGTCCAGCTCCTTCGTCCAGCCCTTGGTCACGCCCTCAACGGCGTTGAAAACCAGAGCGCGCGCCAGACCGTGAATGGCAGCCTGGGAATCGTTCTCGCGCTCAGCCAGAAGGTGACCATCCTTCTCCACCAGCTTGATACCGGTCGGGAGAAGCGCATTGACCGTTCCCTTCGGGCCGGTCACTTCGACAACATTGCCGTTCACCTTGTACTTCACGCTCGATGCGAGAGCGATCGGCTTCTTTCCAATACGTGACATTGACTCAATCCTTTATCGGCTTGCGAGTCCCGAGTGGCTTTCTTCATCCACTCGTTCCACTGCAGCCAGGCAGCTCATCGCCACCTCTACATCAAACTTCCTCCAGTGCAAAGCACTGGCCCAAACCTCTTACCCGAGCAGGGCTGACGCGAAGCGCCCTCCCGCCGTGCGCGCAGCACTACCAGACGTTGCAGAGGAGTTCGCCGCCGACGCCTTCTTTGCGCGCCTGGCGACCGGTCATTAGGCCCTTGGGGGTCGTGATGATCGAGATGCCCAGGCCGCCCTGAACACGGCGGATCTCGTCGCGGCCAACATACACGCGGCAACCGGGACGGGAGACGCGCTCCAGGTTCTGAATTGCAGCCTCATTGTTCGCGCCGTACTTCAGGTACACGCGCAGAACAGTTCTGCCCTCTTCGTCAGAGGTCTTGTAATTGGCGATGTAGCCTTCTTCCTTCAGAATGCGGGCAATCTCTGCCTTCAGCTTCGAAGCGGGAACATCCAGCTTCTGGTGGCGAGCGCGGATCGCATTGCGGATACGTGTCAGGAAGTCTGCTACCGGATCAGTCAGGTTCATCGTTTCTCCTTCATCCCCCGTTCGCTCCCGGTCTTCATACCAGGAGAACCAGCGGAGATGTTATGGCGGCTGCGGCTGTTACACCGGCCGCCGAATTTCGTTACGCGCTCACAGGAAGCGCCCGTCGGGACGCCGGCTTTACCAGCTCGACTTGACGACGCCTGGGATCTCACCCTTCAGCGCCAGAGCACGGAAGCACAGACGGCAGATGCCGAACTTGCGCAGGAACGCACGGGGGCGTCCGCACAGCTTGCAGCGGTTGTGCTTACGGCACTTGAACTTGGGCTTACGAGCGTCTTTTACAGCCTTTGCAGTCGTTGACATAGTCTTTTCCTAATCCCTTCCCTTAGTTGCCCTGGCGGAAGGGCATGCCGAAGTGCTTGAGCAGCGTACGCGCGCCGTGGTCATCCTGGGCCGTCGTCACGATAGTGACGTTCATACCCTTCAGACGCTCCACCTTGGAGTAGTCGATCTCCGGGAAGATCAACTGGTCGCGAAGACCGAGCGTGTAGTTGCCGCGGCCGTCAAAGCTCTTCGGCGAAACACCCTTGAAGTCGCGAACACGGGGCAGAGCGATGGTGATCAGACGATCCAGGAACTCGTACATAGAGTCGCCACGCAGCGTAACCATCGCGCCGATTGCCTGGCCCTCACGGACCTTGAAGGCTGCGATCGACTTCTTCGCCTTGGTCAGAACCGGCTTCTGACCGGTGATCTGCGCCAGATCAGAGACCAGAGGATCCATGATCTTCGAGTTCTGGGT
This sequence comes from Acidobacteriota bacterium, assembly GCA_019510535.1. GTDB lineage: Bacteria > Acidobacteriota > Terriglobia > Terriglobales > Acidobacteriaceae > Terriglobus. The sequence continues at coordinate 7,438 of JAEKKE010000159.1, read as the reverse complement.
AGCCTCACCCAGGCCCATGTTGATGACAATCTTCTCGAGCTTCGGCACGGCCATCACGTTCGTGATTCCGAGGTCCTTCTGAACTGCCGGCTTCAGCTCTTTGGTGTACTTCTCTTTAAGGCGTGCTGCCATTGTGCTCTTCTCTTTCTCACGGTCCCGGAGTGGACTCCATTCAGAATCCGTATACCGTTGCGTGGGGTGATCCTAAAATCAGTTACCGTTCTTACTTCTTCTTGCCAGCCAGCGTCTCACCGGTCGTCTTGGCGAAGCGCTCCCGCTTACCATCAACCACGCGAAAACCAACGCGAGTCGGGTTGCCCTGGCCATCCAGCAGCATCACGTTGCTGATGTGGATGGGAGCTTCCTGCTCGGCGATACCGCCCTTGATGTTGCGCTGCGGATTGGGGCGAACGTGCTTCTTCACCAGGCCTACGCCCTCAACCAGAACGCGATTGTTCTCGGAGATGACACGCAGAACGCGGCCCTTCTTGCCCTTGCTCTTACCGGCGATCACGATCACCGTATCGTTGCGCTGAATATTCGGCATTGCTTGCTCCTTGTCCCCATGCGCATACCGCGCATGACAGGCCTCGGCGATGTACTGCGCCGGTCAGTCTTATTGAAAGTTTGTTTTGACGGGAAACGTCGGGCGGCTTGTCTGCCCCAAGTTTTTCCGAAAGCCCCGGTCGCATCTGGGTCCCCTTACGGGGTCAGTGGTCACCAAGACCAAACCTAAGAAGAATACCTTAAACCAACAGAAAAGTCATCGGCTGGTTCAGAAGCGGTGTGCTCCGAACCAGCCAGGATATTGCTTAGATGACCTCAGGGGCCAGCGAGACGATCTTCAGGAACTTCTTCTCGCGCAGCTCACGAGCGACGGGACCGAAGACGCGGGTACCCACCGGCTCGCCGGCATCGTTGATCACAACGGCCGCATTCTGGTCAAAACGGATGTAGGTGCCATCCTTGCGGCGCGACTCCTTGCGCGTCCGCACGATCACGCACTTTACAACCTTGCCCTTCTTCACGGTGCCATCCGGAGCGGCTTCCTTCACCGCCGCGGTGACCACGTCGCCAAGGCCGGCCTTCTTCCCCAGACCGCCGCCGAGCGGCAGAATCACCTGCAGGCGGCGTGCACCGGAGTTATCGGCCACATCAAGAATCGTTCTCATTTGAACGGACATCTTCGTTCTCCTCAGTCAGCCCTGCGGCTGTTCCGCCGCAGGCTCTCGTCGTTCGGGCCGGAATTACTCAGCCGCAGCTTCCTTGACATCCGGCAACTGGGCCAGGGCCGAGCGGCGGACGATCTCTTCCAGCGCCCAGCGCTTCAGCTTGCTGGTGGGACGGGTCTCGCGGATGCGGACCACATCGCCCACGCGGGCCGAATTCTGCTCGTCGTGCGCGTAGAACTTCTTGTTGGACTTCACAACGCGCTTGTACTTCGGGTGAGCCTTACGCATCTCGACCGAAACCACGATGGTCTTCTGCATCTTGGTCGAAACTACCTGGCCGACCTTCTCATTGCGGCGCGTCGCCTGCTCGTTCTGCTGTACTTGGGTCTCTGCCATGGGTTAGTCCTTCTTCGCTGCTTTCTTGGTTGCCTTCTTGGCCGCCTTCTTCGCCTTCACCGGCTCGGCCGAAGCCTCGACCGCAGCGGCTCCGCGGACGCCCAGCTGGCGCTCACGCGAGATCGTCTTCAGACGGGCGACATCCTTCTTCAGCCCGCGCAGCTTCTTTACGCCCTCGTTGTTGCCCAGCGAGCGCTGAAACTTCAGACGGAAAAGCTGTTCGGAGGACTTGTCGGCCTCGGTCTTCAGCTCCGTATCGCTCAGATTCCGAATCTTGTTCAGTTCCATAACTCTTCTCTCTTATCCCGTCGCCTGCCCGTGTTACTTGGCGGCAACAACCTTCACGTCGTGGCGCTGCACAAACGTCGTCTTCAGCGGCAGCTTGTTGGACGCCAGGCGCATCGCCTCTTTCGCGATCTCGGGTGAAACACCCTCCATCTCGAACAGAATCTTGCCCGGACGGACAACCGCAACCCAGTGATCCAGAGCACCCTTACCGGAACCCATACGGACTTCGGCAGGCTTCTTGGTGATCGGCTTATCTGGGAACAGACGCAGCCACACCTTGCCGCCGCGCTTGATAAAGCGCGTCATTGCGATACGGCTGGCTTCGATCTGGCGGTCAGTAATATAACCGCACTCCATCACCTTCAAACCGTAATCTCCGAAGCTCAGCGTCGAGCCGCGCCACGCCTTGCCGCGCATCTTGCCCTTCTGCTGTTTCCGGAACTTAACTTTCTTTGGCATCAACATAGTGAAACCCTCTTCGCTCTTAGCTGCCGGCTACTTCGCCTTTCACCGGCAATACTTGATTCGTCAAAATCGTCCAACTGGCTGCCGGATTTCTCCGGCAGCCCATAACCTTGCTTTAGAACACGCCCGAGGTAGTGACCTGGTCGCGACGCTTCTTCTGCTCGTAGATATCGCCACGGTAGATCCACGTTTTCACGCCGATCACGCCGTAGGTCGTGCGAGCTTCGGCAAAGCCGTAGTCGATATCAGCACGGAGCGTGTGCAGCGGCAGACGGCCCTGCAGATACCACTCGGAACGCGCGATTTCGTTACCGTTCAGACGGCCGGAAACACGCACCTTGATTCCCTTGCAGCCGAAGCGCAGTGCCGAGTCGACGCTCTTACGCATTGCGCGACGGAAGCTGACGCGCTTCTCGAGCTGCAGTGCGATGTTCTCGGCGACCAGTTGGGCATCCAGCTCGGGTTTGTTGACCTCGAGGATGTCGATGAACACCTCGCGGTTGGTGCGCTTCTGGATATCGGCCTTCAGCTTGTCGATCTCCGCGCCCTTGCGTCCGATGATGATGCCCGGACGAGCCGTGCGGATGATCAGCCGCAGCTTGTTGCCGGGGCGTTCCACTTCCACTGAGCTCACGCCGGCGGCCTTCAGCTTCTCGCGGAGTTCCGCCTTCAGCTTGACGTCCTCGACCAGCAGCTTGTCATAATCGCGCTCCACGAACCAGCGCGACTTCCACGGCTTGTTTACGCCGAGGCGAAATCCGTAAGGATGGACTTTCTGTCCCATAAGCTATCCCTTCACTCCATCCGCGCCGGTCCATCTATTCGGCCGGTCGCGTTCAAATCTAACTAAACCTGCGTTACTTGGCAGCCTTCTTCGCTGCCGCCTTCTTCGCCGGAGCCTTCTTGGCTGCCGTCTTCTTTGCAGCCTTCTTCGGAGCCGCCGCCTTCACCTCAGCCGCGCCAGAGCTTGCAGCCGCACCCGCCCGCTGTTTCTCTGCAACGGTGATGATGATGTGCGCAAGCCGGCGCTGGTAGCGATACGCGCGGCCCATCGGAGCCGGACGGATACGCTTCATACGCGGACCTTCGTTCGCGACAGCCTGCTTCACATACAGGTTGTCTACATCCAGATCGAGGCCCTGCTCCTGAGCCAGGTAGTTTGCGTTCTGCACCGCCGAGCGCAGCACCTTCTCCACCAGCGGAGCGATGCGCTTCTTGGTGAACATCACGGTAGTCAACGCCGCCTCAACACGTTTGCCCTTGATCAGATCCAGCACCAGCTTGGCCTTCTGCGGGCTGGTCCGCTGGAACTTCGCTTCTGCGCGAAACTCGCGGGTCTGTTCTGCTGCCTGTGCCATAACTCTTCTCTCTTATCTTCGGGAGCGCCAAGCGCTCCGCTGATCGTTTACTTCTTCGCCGCCGACTCGGTCTTAGCCGCGTGTCCCTTGAAGGTGCGCGTCGCTGCAAACTCACCCAGCTTGTGGCCAACCATGTTCTCGGTCACGTAGACCGGGATGAACTTCTTGCCGTTGTGAACAGCAAGGGTGTGACCAATGAACTCCGGGTAGATGGTCGAGCGGCGCGACCAGGTGCGGATGACCTTCTTGTCATTCGCCTGGTTCATCGCTTCAACCTTCGTCATCAGGTGGGCGTCGATAAACGGGCCCTTCTTCATCGAACGTGCCATATCTCTTATCCTCGCCTTTTACTTGGTCCGGCGGTTCACGATGAAGGCATCGGTCCGCTTGTTGTTACGGGTCTTGTAGCCACGGGTCGGCTGGCCCCACGGGGTCACAGGGTGACGTCCACCGGAGGTCTTACCCTCACCACCACCGTGCGGGTGATCGACAGGGTTCATCGAGACACCACGGTTGGTGGGACGGATACCGCGCCAGCGGTTCGCACCGGCCTTACCGATCGAGATGTTCTCGTGGTCAGTGTTGCCGACCTGGCCAACGGTTGCCATGCACTCAACCAGCACCTTGCGGGTCTCGCCGGAAGGCAGCTTCAGCAGAGCGTAGTCGCCTTCCTTGGCGACGAGCTGTGCACTCGATCCGGCAGAGCGCACCATCTGCGCGCCCTTGCCGGGGCGAAGCTCAACATTGTGCACCGTGGTACCGGCGGGAATGTTCTTGAGCGGAAGAGCATTACCGATCAGGATGTCGGCCTCGGGACCGCTCATCACCTTCTGGCCAACCTTCAGGCCAAGCGGCTGAATGATGTAGCGCTTCTCGCCATCAGCGTAGCTGATCAGCGCGATACGCGAACTGCGGTTCGGATCGTACTCGATCGTCGCCACGGTGCCCGGGATACCGTACTTGTCGCGCTTGAAGTCGATGGCACGAATCTTCTTCTTGTGACCGCCGCCGATGTGGCGCACGCTCAACATACCCGTGTTGTTACGACCGCCGGTACGCTTCTTCGTCGAGAGAAGCGGCTTGTGCGGCTCGTTGGTCGTGATGTCGTCGTTCACCAGCTTCGTCTGGAAGCGCAGTGTCGGCGTAATCGGTCGAAATGTCTTGATCGGCATTGTCTCTGTTTCCTTGCCTGAGGCCAGCCGCATATTGTTTTCGCGGCTGGCGTCTTGAATCGTTCGGTTGACTCTCCCCTGTCGGGCTTACAGCCTTACAGGTTGTCGATATAATCCGGCATCTTCTCGCCGGCCTTCAGCTTCACGTACGCCTTCTTCCAGTCAGGGCGATAGCCGACAAAACGTCCGCGGCGGCGCTCCTTACCCGTGACATTGCTCGTACGTACAGTGGCAACCTTCACCTTGAACAGAGCCTCAACGGCCTGCTTCACCTCGGTTTTGGTTGCCTCGGGAGCCACTTCAAATACCAGCGTCCCCTCGGTCTCCTTCACGCCCATGCCCTTCTCGGTAATCAGAGGGCGGCGAATCGTCGTATACAGGGTCGGCATTTATGCGACCTCCTTCACAGCGGGCTTGCGCTTGGATACGGACTTCTTCAGTGTCTCCTGCAGCGCCTCCAGGGCGTCCTTGGAGAAGACTGCGTGCTCGTAGCGCAGCAGATCATAGGGATGAACCTCAGAGCTGAGCACCAGCTCGACGCCGTCCAGATTGCGGGAACCGAGGAACAGGTTGTCCGTCAGCTTCTTGCCCGACTCAACCAGCAGAGCCGTCTTCTTGGCATCCAGCTTGTCCAGAGCCTGGCGATAGAGCTTGGTCTTGGGCTCCTTCACCTCAAGGGTGTCAACTACCGTCAGCTTGCCGTCGGCCAGCTTGGCCGCGAGAGCCGAACGCAGAGCGCCCATCAGCTTCTTCTTCGGGAACTGGTAGTCATAGCTGCGCGGCTGAGGTCCGTGAACCGTACCGCCGTGACGCCAGATCGGCGAACGAACCGAACCCACACGGGCGCGGCCAGTACCCTTCTGCTTCCACAGCTTCTTGCCTGAGCCCGAAACGAGCTTCTTGTTCTTCGTAGCAGCCGTTCCCTGGCGCAGCGCCGCACGATAGTGCTTCACCGCCTCCCACAGGAGAGCCTCGTTCACCTCTGCGCCGAAGACCTCATCAGCGAGCTGAAACTCGCCGACCTGATCTCCGCTCAGATTCACAACCTTGATGTTTGCCATCTTCTTTTCCTTTTGGCTCCGTTCCATTGCGGAGACCGTAACTTACTGTCTGTTTTCATCCTGCAGTCAGGCCTATAGCCCCGCAGCCGATGGATCTACCGTCCAGGCGAAGCACACGAAGTGCATCACCTGGACGGTCAAGCTTTACTTCTTCTTACCAGCCGAAGCCTTCTTCGAAGCCTTCAGCGGGTCAACCGTGCCCGAACCACCGAAGCCACGACGCTCACGCGGCGGGTGCTTGGCCTTCGAGATCAGCACATAACCATCACGCGGTCCCGGAACAGCGCCCTCAACCATCAGAAGATTCTCTTCGATGTCGATGCCGCGGATGCGCAGGTTACGAACCGTGACCTGATCCACACCGTAGTGACCCGGCATACGCTGACCCGGGAAAACACGGCTGGGGAACGACGAAGCGCCGATCGAACCCTGGATCTGGAACATATGACCGTGCGACTTGGGGCCGCCACCGAAACGGTGACGACGAACGACGCCGGAAAAACCGCGGCCCTTCGACGTACCGATCACATCCACAAACTTCTCGTCGGCGAAGATGTCGACCATGATACGGTCACCAGCCTTCACGCCGTTTGTATCCTCACCCTCAGCCGCGGGAGTGGCGGCCTCGAGGCCAACCTCCTTCACGAACTTCACGGGAGGAACATTGCTCTTGGCAAAGTGGCCGGTCATCGGCTTGTTCACCTTGCTCGCCTTCACGAACTCAACCAGGCCAATCTGGGCGGCTTCGTAGCCGTCCTTTGCCAGGCTCTTGAGTTGCGTGATCACACAGGGGCCGGCCTTCAGCACGGTGATCGGGTGAACCTCACCCTTATCGTCGAACACCTGCGTCATGCCAATCTTCTTACCCAGAATTCCAGTTACTGCCATCTTCTTCTCTCCTCATCATGCTCCGGCTATCTTCCCGGAGCACTGTAGGTTTTCACTACAAAACTTTACTTGGTAACGGTCTTGATCTCGACGTCTACACCCGCCGGGAGATCAAGCTTCATCAGCGCGTCCACTGTCTGCTGCGTCGGCTCCAGAATGTCGATCAGACGCTTGTGCGTACGGATCTCGAAAGCTTCGCGCGACTTCTTGTCGACGTGGGGCGAACGCAGAACGCAGTACTTGTTCTTCAGCGTGGGAAGGGGAATCGGTCCCGCAACCTGTGCGCCGGTACGCTTTGCCGTCTCAACGATTTCGCCCGTCGACGTGTCAAGCACGCGGTAGTCATAAGCCTTCAAGCGAATCCGGATTCTCTGTTGTCCTGCCATCTTCTTCTCTTTTCCTGCTGCAAAGATCTGGTTGAGGTGTGGCTGGCGCTGGTTCCACCAGCCACCCTAATTTGGTTGTTTTCGCGAGCAGCTTTCGCCGTCCGCGCAGGACTTACTTGACGATCTCAGCGATGGCGCCTGCACCGACGGTGCGGCCGCCCTCACGGATCGCGAAGCGGAGACCCTTCTCCATGGCTACCGGCGTGTGCAGCGTTACTTCCAGGCTGACGTTATCGCCAGGCATCACCATCT
>JAEKKE010000616.1 GCA_019510535.1 Acidobacteriota bacterium | reverse complement strand
GCGCCTGCCAGCCGCGCAAGCTTCTGACGGAGCGGCTCGCGGCCCTGGTCCAGGATCTGCCACATGAAGTACGAAGGCCCTTCGTTCGTCATCTGGTTATAGCGGGCGACTGCCTCCTGCACAACAATCGGGGCGGGAGAGACGCCACCATTATTAAGGTTCAGGATCAGCGGGCTGACCGAATAGCCGCGCTGGATCACGCCCCAGAAATCCTCGTTCTGCGCTACCGTTGCCGCATCGTGATGGTTGACCGCGCTGGCCGCCGCCTGCCATTCCTCCGCATGCGCCTGCTGAAAAAAACTGTTCGATGAAAATGCGCCGGCAAGGGCGGTCATCTTCAGGAAGGAGCGACGATCGTGCTGGGCCATACCAGCAATGTAGGGCATGCTCTTCTGTACGTAAACACGCTTTACCGTGAAGAGCCTTGCTGTTCACGGTGAAACCTTTGCAGACAGCGACGATTTACCGTGGGAATCCGGCGTGGCGGCGGATTTAGTTCAAATCGCCATCATAACTTCGCCAAACCATTGTTCTGCCGGGGAAATGGGAGACGAGATGCCGGATTTCACCGGAAGTGTGTAAGATTGTCGCGCCTCTCAGGCTGTCCGGAATTCGTCGGCTTGAGGCCGGATAATCGGCAATTGTTCCTTCCGCAAACGAATCAGGCCCGCGGGTGCGGGCGCAACTAACAAGAGGGATGAGTCATGGAAACAGAGAAGAGTACAAAGAACGCGACCTACTCACGCCGGCGGTTCCTGAAGACGTCAGCAGGCGCCGCGGTCGCAGCCGGCTTCCCGGCAATTGTTCCAAGTTCCGTCTTCGGACAGAACGCCCCCTCGAACCGCATCAACATCGGCGCCATTGGCGTCGGCCGTATCTCCCGCACGCATGATCTGCCCGGCCTCTGGAAGTACGACCAGGCGCGGATCCTCGCCGTCTGCGATCTGGATGCCGGCCGCGTTCAGGCGGGCAGGGAATTGATTGACGGCATCTATGCCAAAAAGAGCGGCAAGCCCTATCAGGGGACATTGGGCTACAACAACTATCACGAGCTGCTGGCCAACAAAGATATCGATGCAGTTGTGATCTCCACGCCCGATCATCAGCATGCCATTCTCGCCGTCTATGCCGTTCGTGCAGGCAAGGATGTCTATCTGCAAAAGCCTGCCTCGCTCACCATCGCGGAGGGCAGGCGCATGGCGGACGAGGTCAAGAAGTCAGGCCGCATCCTGCAGATCGGTTCGCAGCAGCGGTCGTGGAAGCAGTTCCGCCGCGCCTGTGAGCTGGTACGGAATGGACGCATCGGAGATATCAAGCACGTCGAGATCGGTCTGCCGGGCGATCCTTCGGGTGGTAACCCGGCGCCAATGCCGGTGCCGGCGGGCTTCAACTACGATGCCTGGCTCGGATCTACCCCCGAGGTGCCCTATACGTTGGACCGCGTCATGCCTACCCATGGGTTTGACCGCCCCGGCTGGCTGCGCTGCGAACAGTTCGGCGCAGGCATGATTACCGGCTGGGGCGCCCATCACGTCGACACGGCGCACTGGGGTATGAATACGGAACTCACTGGTCCGGTCGAGATCTGGGGAACGGCGGAGTTCCCGACGTCGGGCTTGTGGGATGTCCATGGACCCTTCAAGACCAACGCCGTCTATGCGAATGGCGTGACCATGACCATCAGCGGCGAGTTCCAGAACGGCATCAAGT
>JAEKKE010000033.1 GCA_019510535.1 Acidobacteriota bacterium | reverse complement strand
ATGGAGTGTATGTCCAGGCGAGACGAGCGATGATTGCCCCATCAGGGAATGGAAGATCCTTGCGGCGAAACGCCTCTACGGCCTGATCGTTGCCGAGGATGGCACGGAGATCGTTCAGCTTGCCTGCCTCGTGTGCAACCGAGATGAGTTTCCAGTCCCTATAGTGAGCGGGCAGTTCGATGGCAGCAGGTGCCGCTTGCCCCGAAACGTGATGTGTTGACCAACCGAAGCTAATCACCATGGGTACGGAGAATGCGAGAGCTATCGCGATCTTTCGTAGGATGTTTTCGAACCTGCCTGGAGTTTGCGTCAAGAAAACTACCTCTTCATGAACACGATACATCTGGCACGTTCAGTCTTAGGACGTATCGAGAAATCTGAATGACCTGAGACAGGCAGAGCATGTCTGAAACCGGTGGGAGCAGCGGGCTTCAGCCCGCTGATAAAGGATCAAAAAGTAAACAGGCTTTAGCCCTGGGTCTCCTCTGTCCGTTAGGAAAAAGCCCAGGGCTAAAGCCCATTTCTATATTGAGCCGATAGACCGTGGGCTAAAAGCCCACGGCTCCCACCCAATTCGAGCTTCGCTCGAATTGCCAACGCTAGTCACCCACCCTTCGCGATGAAACCGAGAAGAATGGGGCGACGAGTGTTGTAGTACTTGGAATTTGGCGACACGTCCCGGCTACTGCACGGTTACGGTTTTCTCTGCTGTGTACACATTTCCGTTTGCATCCCACAGCTTGAAGACCAGGTCATGGCTTCCCGCGCCTAGTGCTTCATACGCATCGATGGACGAAGTGCCGCCGACGCATCCACCGTTCTGGATGCATCCATCGTCCGCAATCGTGAGATGTCCATCGATATAGAGCTGCGCTGATGTAGGTACTACCGGCGTATATCCATTCGCCAGGATATGAACCGGGGAGCCGCTTGTTGCGCCAGAGGGCAGACACATATTCGCTGTCCCCAAAGCAGCCGGGCAAACCGGTTCCGGCGTTCCGCTATAGACGTTGATATGGCGCTCGGAGCGGAAGTTTAGGCCGGTGTAGTCCCAGGCCTTCACTACCAGGAAGTTGGCGCCATTGTTCATCGGGAAGCTTTGGTCAAACGAACTTACAGGCTGCGAATACGTCAGATTCCCATTGGTATAAAGCTGCAGCGCAGTCACCTGGCGCGTATCGTATGCATTCGCTTGGACGCGGACCGTAGGACCCGGCAGATAGGTATTGTCCACCGGCATGCAGACAGTCACTGTTGGATCGATCTGGCTGGTCGAACATGGTGCACGGTTTGTCGCATTCAGAAAAATCTGCGTTTGCGCCGAACCCGGCAAGTCCGAAACGAAGTCCATCATGCCATCGCGGTTGAAGTCACCCGCCGTAGGGGGTCCTACACTGTCCGTTGTCGCGATAAACTGCGCCGGAGTCTGGTCGTACGAGCCATCCGGATGCCCAAGCCAGACAAACAAACCACTCTGTGCTCCTGTGGTCCTATTCCCTCCGACCAGATCGCCAATGCCGTCGCCATTTATATCCACGCCCAGCATACGGCTCGTTGCCTGCACTCCATTCGACATCACCAGCGTCCGCTCGAACAGTCTCTGCTCGCCCTGTCCGTAAAAGGCAATAACACCCTGGCAGGTTGAGTTGCTCCCCTTGATGGTGTCCTGGGTGCCGCAGCTATACGAAAGCAAAATGTCGGCCATCCCATCCTGATTGAGATCGGCAATCGACAATCCCGCGGGAGATGTGAACGCCGTCAGTACAGCTTTGCGGAAGTTCTCATGGCCATCGTTCCACAAGACATACGATCCTGACCCGGCCGGGTTGCCGATGGTCATCGCAGCAATGTTCCGAATGCCGGTGTGGTCGAAATCGCCGACACCGATTGAGATCACATCAGTGTTTGCCTCGATCGCAATGGTGTTCTGTAGAACGAAGCTGCGACCGCCCACGTTATTGAAGATCTCGACATTGCCGGCGATATCGCCGATCGCCACATCCAGCAGATAGTCGCCATTGAAATCACCGACCGCAATCGACCGCGGACTTGACTGGATCGCGGTAGCGACAGAAGACGCAAACGTACCGTTGCCAATACCAAAGAACACATCGAAGGTGCCGCCGATGCAGAGCACTGCTACATCCTGAATGCCATCGTTGTCGAAATCGGCGGCGACCACATCCAGAATCTGGGCGCTGTCCGCGATACCAATCCTGACCGGCGCCTGGAAGGTGCCGTCGCCGTTACCCAGACGCAACGTTACATCGGTTGAGTTGGCTCCGCCTCCGTAGACCACGTCGGGTTTGCCATCTCGGTTGAAGTCGGCCTGCGCGCTGGTATAACCGCCGTAGATCGGAGAAGTATCGCGTTTGAGCTGAAAGCTGAGATTGGATTGCGCAATAGCAATCGCACTGGTCAATAGAACCAGGGCAGAGGCAATTTTGATTCGCATGGAAGTTACTCCTGAGCAGGCTCTTGAGGGCCGGGCCGCGGAGTAGGAGAAGTTATCTTTGCAGCTTCAGGTTGCCTATCATTTTGTAATTTGTTTAGATGTCGGCTGTCTGATTTTTTAGTTGGACGGAATCTGGCTCAAAACGAATGGGTTATTCGGCTTCAATTACCTTGCACTAAGTTAGGTTCATAACTTAGGAATGCACGCTCTATCAGGAAAACCACGCCGGGCTCTCCGCTCGGATCAGGCGATGGATGGTGATCTCGGGGAAGCAGTTGAATCGTACCGGTGCGATGGAGCAGCCGACGCCGACCGAGGTGTAGCCGATCAAAGAGCCGTACGTCCACGGGCCCGCCCCCATGGACCGCGGCAGTTTCGCATCGAGGGTGATCGGAATCGATCCCGGCAGGCAGACCTGGCCGCCATGCGTATGGCCGCTCAGCATCAGGGAAAAGCCGGCGTGGGCGGCCTGCCGGTAGATCTCCGGCGTGTGCGAGAGCAGGATGGAGATGGCGCCGGATGGAATAGGTCCTGCCGCCTGGTGGACATTGTCGGCGCGGTAGTAGTGGGCGTCGTCTACACCGCAGAGATAGATCTCCTGGTCTCCGCGGGCGATGACGACCGTCTCGTTCATGAGCATGCGGATATCCATCTCCTCGATCGCGGGCACCATCCTGATGGAGTCATGGTTGCCGAGGACAGCGTAGACGGGGCCTTTGAGATGGCGCCGCACGTTCTGCAGGATATCGAGGGCAACGTCGAAGGAGCCAAAGGTCTGTCCGCGGAAGTCTCCGGTCAGGACACAGAGGTCGTAATGCAGGTCGGGCACGACCTCCGCCAGGCGCTTCATCGGTCCGGGGCTCAGATCAGCGTGCAGGTCGCTGATGTGAAGCACTGAGTAGCCGTCGAAGAGCGAAGGCAGCCGCTCCAGTAAGACTGGATTGTTACGGAGGTGAATCTTCTGCGCATTCCGATGTCCACGGGTATAGAGCCCCGTCCCTTTGAGTACGGCCTTGAAGAGGCTGTGCAGCGAATACCAGTTCTCGGGATGAAAGAAGTTGAGCCCGTGTCCGAAGATCGCTTCGTGGTCTTTTTCGATGCCCAGCCGCTGCCGCGCATGCACTTTGCCGAGCCGGTGTTCCAGCTTTTCCAGGATTTCCCGATCAACCTCTGGACGAGACGCGTGGCTCATACCGGCCCTCAAGAAGGCAAGATTTCTTGATCGGTACTATACACGCGCTCGATGGATGGAATGCGATGTGCGGATGTTTGGCGATGTCGACCGACCCGCCTTGAAACGCCGCTGCACGTCCCGTCCGGAATGCCCGGTAACAGGGAAAACGCTCTACTCGATACGAAGAGCTTCTACGGGATTGATCGAGGCTGCTCGGCGTGCCGGAATCAGACCTGCCACGCCTGCCGCCAGGCCAAGAATCAGCAGGGCTGCCGCGAGTATTGCGACATCGACTGTCGTTATCTGGTAAAGCTGTGAACGCACGAAGCGGACGCAGACCATGGCGACCGGAACTCCGATGGCGAGACCGATGAGCGCCTGCACCATGGCTCCGCGCAGAATCAGGGCGACAACACCGGAGCGGTTTGCCCCGAGAGCCATACGTATGCCGATCTCCTGTGTTCTGCGTACTACCGTGTACGCCGTCACACCGTAGAGACCGACGGCGGCGAGCAGCAACGCCAGGCCGCCAAAGATCATCATCAGGCGCGAGACCAGCCGCTCCTGGATGAACTGATCGGAGATCTGCCGGTCAAAGGTCTGGAACTGCACGACGGTCAGGTTCGGATTCATGGATGCCAGCGTTCTGCGGACAACGGCCTCGATCTCCGTCATTGGCCGTTCTGTCTGCAGCACAACTGCTCCGATATACCGGCCCAGATATGGATCCGAGGGGTTGGCGCCCGCCGGATGCTGCGTCATGGGAGCGAAGACCATCGGATGGCTCTCCCAGCGCAGATTGCCATAGATGGTGTTCTCCACCACGCCCACAATCTCGTAGTCTCCCGGAGAGTCGATGCCGATCCGCCGTCCGATCGGATTGGTATCGCCGAAGAACTTCTTCGCAAAGTCCTGGTTCACGACTGCGATGGGCGGAGCCGTCGAGGTATCTCCGGTCCCGATGCCACGGCCAAGCAACACCTTTGTTCCGACCGAGTCGAAGTACTCGGCATTCACGCGCAGGAACGACGCTGAGTGGATCACGTTCGGCAGGCCCTGTGCGATCCATCCCCAGCCGTTATTGTTGTCTTCCATCGGGGTGTAGTTGGTAAGGCCGACCTTCACCATGCCGGGGACGGCGTGGAAGTTCTGCTCGAGCTCACGGCTTAGCGACTCTAACTGGTCATCTTTATATCCGGCTGCCTGCGGATTCAGGTGAACGATGTAGCGGTTATGCGAGTCGAGCTTCATGTCGGTGGACTCAAGCCTGCCGAGGCTCTGCGCGAAGACTCCCGCGCCGACCAGCAGCACAAATGAGAGTCCCGCCTGAAGAACGACCAGCGCTTTCTGCAGCTTCGAGGCTGCGCCCGCTGAAGTTCTCACGCCGCCCCGCAGCGTATCCGCGGGTTGGGCTCTTGAGGTCAGCCACGCCGGTGCGACGCCGAAGAGAATGCCTGTCAGCATGCTGAGTCCGATGGCGAAGGCAACGACTTCGAGGGAAGGTTTGGCGTCAATCGGAAGTCCCGAGGCACCTGGGAATGCGAGCCGCAGCAGCAGACGGGTTCCGCCGTACGCGACTGCCAGGCCAAGCAGACCGCCCATGCCGGAGAGCAACAGGCTCTCTGTCAGCAATTGGCGAACGATGCGTCCGCGTCCGGCGCCCATGGCCGACCGCAAAGAGATCTCCACGCGGCGAGCTGTGCCGCGCACCAGCAGAAGATTTGCGATGTTGGCGCACGAGACCAGCAGCACCAGACCGGCAATCCAGGTCAGCAGGCGAAGCTGATCGCGATACGAGGCCTGCATCGCTTGAATTCCAGATCCTGCCGGTGTCAATACGACATGAGCTCGCGCCAGCAACTCTTTGCCGCTTGCCGAGGCAAAGTTACCGGATGTCTTCAGCAGGGATTGGCGGAAGACCGCGCTCAGCTTTTCCTGCAGCGGGGCAAGCGCGGTGCCAGGTTTTACGCGGCCTACGATGTAGAGCCAGTTCGTATCGGGATCATGGACGTATTTGGCGCCCATCAGTTCTGGCATGGCTTCGATGGGCAGGTAATAGTCTGGTGGGGTAAAGGCCAGCCGGTCGCCATAGAATCCCTTGGGCGTTACTCCTACGACCGTTATCGGCTTTGTATTCACCCAGAAGGTGCTGCCAGCGACGGTGGGATCGGCTGCGAATTCGTTCTGCCAGGTCGTGTAGCTGATGACCGCAGTCAATGGAGCGCCTTTGGTATTGTCCGAGTCTGTCAACAGACGGCCAGCGTAGGGCCGTAGCCCGAGGGTCCTGAAGTAGTTGCCGGAGACATATTCTCCCGCGACCGACTTCGGCAGGGTATCCGGACCATCTTTTCTTACGGTGATCGGTCGCCCGGTGAACCCAGCCTGAATTGCGGCGAGTTCTTCGAACTCCGGAGCACTCCGTTTCATCTCCTCGTATGCGTCCGTCGAGAACAGCGAAGAGTTGCCGTCCTTGTTGAGCCCCGATCCCACGCAGCATTGATGCGGATCGTCGCCGACGCGCACCAGCGCTGAGGGATTCACCACTGGCAGGTTGCGCAGCAGGATACTGTTCACCAGCGTGAAGATGGCTGCGTTGGCGCCGATCCCCAGGGCGAGGGTCAGCAACACGGTGACGGTAAAAGCAGGAGTCTTTCTCAACTGACGCAGAGCAAACTGAAGGTCACGGAAAAGGCCGGTCATGACGGATGATCCTCTGGAAGCGAAGTACAGAGATGCATGTGGTGTACCAGGGCTGCATGAGGCAAAATCAGGGGATTTGGATGGGAGAGGTCGGAGGATTTGTCCGGAAATGAGATGGGATGTCCGGGATCGGACAGGGGTGTGAGGATTATCCCAGAGCCGGACCCGGTAGGAGCAGCGGGCCTCAGCCTGATGATAAGGTATTAAAGTAAATGGGCTTTTAGCTCCGGACCTCTCCGGCTCGATAGCGACTAGCCTTGAGTAACGATCAGGTTGTCGTACGGTCCAAATCCTTTTTGGTGTATCGGTGTCGATGTCTCCAGAAATATAGAACGGGCCTTCAGCCCTTTCTATATCTTGGGTACCCTACCTGGGGCGTCGCCTCAG
>JAEKKE010000032.1 GCA_019510535.1 Acidobacteriota bacterium | reverse complement strand
GTTGAAACGGCTTTCTAGTTTGACCTTTGGTTCGCTTGGGTGAACGGTTCGAGCAAAGCTCGAATTGGGTGGGAGCAGTGGGCTTCAGCCCGCTGATAAAGGCGTAAAAGCAAATGGGCTTTAGCCCGGGCTTTCTTTCTCCGTAAGGAAAAAAGCCCAGGGCTAAAGCCCATTTCTTATAGAGCCAACAAACGCGGGCTGAAGCCCGCGTCTCCCGGTTCAGTCATGCTCTGGGCTGTGCAGATCAATCTAATTTGTCGAAGCGTCTAGCCGAGTCATCAATTCATTGACGTAGATGAAGTCCGTCTACGAATTATTGACGCAGGACTCTAGCCTATCGGCACTTCGTGGACTTCGCGCTTATACCGTCGGCGCTCCCAGCGGAACGAGATCTCATATCGCTTATCCCGTCGGGGCTGGTAGACAAGTGCCGGTCGAAAGCATGCGAGGCATCGTCCACCTTTGCGCCTGACGCTCGGGTAAGAGATGCCGTTTGACTGCGTTTTCAGAAGCCGCACTGCGAGCTTCTGCGATTCCGCGTAGCACTCCGGAACGGGCTCAGCAGCGAGGCAAGCCGCGTAGTCGGTTGCGGGCTCCAGCGCATGAAAGTCGGCATGAAAATCGGCGAGCCAATCGTCATAGGTGGATGATTCGGAGAGTGGCACGCCATCGGGCGAGTCCGGAACTACGATCTCCGCCAGACGCTTCGCCTTGTGATAACCCACCTCGTCCAGTGATGTTTCAAGCTTGTCCGCGGCATACCAGGCTCCACGGGTGGAGTCGTTAAACCTCGATCCTGTCGGACTTGGATGAAGATAGGCCGCACGGATGATGTGGGCGTTCGGGATGCCATAGACGAGCTCATAGGTGCTGATGCCAACCAGACCGGACTGTTCACCCTGAACGCGATCGTTCGTGGCGCCATCGAGACGGATGAGTTTTTCGAGCACCTCGTCATCATCCGCAAGCTCACTGAGCACGGTACCGCTGTCGCTGTAGCGGGAGGGGATCAAGCGATGCATTCTGTCCTGGTCAATTCGCCGGACAGGCGGAGTCACTGCCCACCCCGCCAGGCATCGAGCATACGGCGGACATCCAGCATGCCGGGCATGCCACGCTGGATCATGTAGGCTAGCGGGCTCCGGCCGGAGAAGAGCGATCCGCGATTTTCAAGCGTAATCCAGCGGTCTGCCCAAGGTTTGCCGAAGTAGATGTGGAGCGCCTTATAGATGCCAATCAACAGCGAGATACGGGTAAGCGTGTCTTGATCGAGCGTCCGCCTGGGATTGGTCTTCCAGGCATGAAAGGTGGAAGAGGCAACTCCACCGAGCAGTGCACGCGACTGTTCCTCGTTCAGGTCCCACTTTTTGCGGAGATTGAGAAAAGCCTTGATCGCCGCAGAGGAGAGTTCTGCGCGCTCCGACGCATTGCCGAGATCGGCGCCGGAGTCAAAGTCATAACCGGCGATTCTGGGAAGAACGAGTGCTGTGGCGGCTGCCATGATTACTCTCGCTTTCGAGAAAAATTATCCTCGAATTCGAGATTAAAAGCAAGGCAGCAGCCAGGATGATCAGCAATAGGCCCGAGGTTCTACCCTGGGCACTGGCGCCAGGCGATGAGCAATCATGCGCCGTGCGCGCATCAGGCGCGACTTGGCGGCTGCGCTCGACAGGCCGTGCTTGACGGCCAGTTCCTCGACCGGAAGCTCCTTCACGATTCTGTCCTTGGCGACGCCCTGCAGGATGGTGGGGAGCTGCCCGATGGCCTTGTGCAGCCGCCTCCGTGCCTCCCGGTCGCAATAGTGTTCTTCCGGTGTAGGGCAGTTGGCCGCCAAGTGCAGGGCTGGTTTACTGGCCTCGTTGCCGAGCAGGTCTTCGAGAGCGAGCGTGGGATGCCGTCTCTTCTTTCTGAGCTGCATCAGCGCGGAGTTGATGGAGATGCGGGTGATCCAGGTTGCGAAGGTGGCATCGCCGCGGAAGGTGGAAAGCTTGCGGAAGGCCCGGAACATGGCGTCCTGTACGGCGTCCTCGGCATCCTCAGTGTTCTTAAGGATGCGTAGTGCCGCCTTGTATGCCGTGCCTTTGTGGCGTTTCATCAGCTCGCTCCAGGCCGAGAGATCTCCTGTGCGGCTTAGCTCGACGAGCTCTTCCGAGTTGATGGTTGTCTGCTGGGCGATCATCAACTGCGGGATGGTCGCTCTCTGCTGAGCATTGTGCGGTAAATGGGCAAACGATGTAGGCACGGAAATCCTCCAGGGGGGATCGTTCTTGCAGGTCCGTATCAGTCCCGATGCTTTGAGGATGGCAGAGAGGAAAGCAATGTCACAGCCACTTTGGGGGGATGTGTCCCGCCCTACTTCAGGGGATAGAAGAATGCCCCATTTGTCGATGAGCCGTTTCGATCGCAGCTGAGCCCACTGGTTTACCGTCGAGAGGAGATTTTAGGCCCGCCATCTGATTCCCGCTACCCGGCGATGGCATTTTTTTGAGATTGAGGGACTACAGAAGAGGAGCCGCCGCGCATACACGATTACGTCCTTCCGCTTTGGCGCGGTACAAGGCGGTATCGGCCGCATGCAGCAGGCGAACGAAATCGGTGTCCGGCATCCGGAGGGCCGTCGCGACGCCACAGCTCACGGTTGTCCACAAACCGATCTCCGGCCGGGCGACGGTCTGTTTCGGCGCGGGAGCTCCGGCGGTGTGCACCATCATGCGGGCACGTTCCGCGACCGAGAGCGCCGTCATCAGATCGGCGCCGGGCAGCAGCAGCACAAACTCTTCGCCGCCGTAACGTGCGGCGAAGTCACCATGACCGCGCATGGACTGCTGTACCAGGGCGGCGACCCGGCGAATCACCGCATCGCCGTAAAGATGCCCCTGGGTGTCATTCACCAGCTTGAAATGATCGATGTCGATCATGACGGCCGACAGCGGCTGTCCGGTCTCTGCCGCGTTCTGCCACAGCTCCCGTACGCGGCGGTCAAAGGCCGCGCGGTTAGCCAGTTGCGTCAGGCTGTCCAGATGCGACACCGCCTCCAGCTCGCGATTCAATTGTCCCAGCTCGATATTCAGCTGCTTTAGCTCGGTGTTCTTCAGGTCATTGCTCTGCTGCAGTAGATAGGAAAGGCGCTCATCCCGCTCCAGGCTGTAGTTGGCAAGCAGCATCATGGCGGCGCAGCAGGCGGAGACGCTGCCAAGCCCCAGGGTTCCGAGGAGCGATGCGGTCCAGTTGATACGGAGAAACGCGATGGAGGTGACGATATACGCCACCGAACAGAACAGGGCGTAGCTCCAGCGCAGGCGCATCACGATGTTGGTGATAAGCAGCAGCAACATCAGGCTCGCCTGCATGTGGGCCAGCAGCGTCTCTCCCGGACCGGAATAGAGGTAAAAGAAGCTTCCTGCCGCTATACCCGCCACCGCTATCACGGTGATGCCGCGGATGAGACGGCGTGGATTGAACCGTAGAAGCAGGGCAGCCGCTGCCGCGAGAAGCGGGAAGAAGAGCAGACGAAGATAGCAGGAGGTCCGAATGCGACCGGGAATGGACCGGAGGTCGCCCAGAAACAGAAAGGCGTTGAGCAGCGCCATCAACAGCATGGCGTAGGACAGACGGCGGGAGCGCACCCAGGAGACGTTCTTCTCGAACTGTGTCTCCAGCTCTGGAACAAAGCGCATGCGCGCGAGTCTGTGCGACCGTAAGTGGTCGATCTGTTCCTGAATCGGTTTGTGTAATGGTTGAAATTCAGACTGCTGGCTGAGCATACAGTCCACCCGCTAGCTGGTTATCGGCAGTCTGAAGCCAGACCTGAGGGGAAATACACGGATAGCGGCCTTCGGGGCGCGTTTACGCGCCCGATCACGAGCCAGCAGCTGAGCGAATCCGTTTTACACAGGATTCATACCCGCAGTGAGGAACTCAATACGGCCTGCGTAAATACTTCAGGTTTTATTAAGGTTGGCCAACTACAGTTATCTGCATGATTCGAGTGTGTCGGGCAAGCGGTTATGTAGTCAGTGCCGCCTTGCTGCTTTCTGTAGCGCCGGTGGGCTGGGCACAGGACCCACAGCCGGAAAAGATCACGCTGACCGAGGCCATTCGCCGGGCGCAGGCGAATGAACCGATCTTTGCAGCAGCCGTTGCGGCCGGGCGTTCCGCAAAGATTGACAGCTATCTGGCAAAGGCAGCGTTGCTGCCATCAGCGACCTATCACAACCAGATGCTCTACACCCAGCCCAATGGCCAGACCAACCAGGGCGGGCAGGCCGGAACGCAGGCGTCGCCGATCTTCATCGCCAACAATACGGTGCATGAGTACACCAGTCAGGCCGTGATCAACGAGACCGTCGGTCTGAAGGGGATTGCCAATGCGCAGGTGGCTTCTGCGGTTGCCGCCCGCGCACAGGCCGAAGCGGAGGTTGCGCGCCGCGGCCTGGTAAGTGCAGTCGTGAATCTGTACTACATGGTCTACGTGGCTGCACGGAAGCAGACGCTCATGGAAGAGGGCCTGGCCGAGGCGCAGAGCTTCGCTGAGATTACGCAGAAGCGTGAGGCCGGCCGCGAGGTCGCGCGTGCCGATGTGGTCAAGGCGCAACTGCAGCTACAAGGCCGTCAGCGCGATATCTCCGATGCGAAGCTTGCCGCGGATAAGGCGCGGCTGGAGCTTGCCGTGCTGCTCTTTCCGGATCCGCGTACGCCTTATGTGACAGACGCTCCGCAGAAGCCGCCGGAGCTGCCGACGCGCGACGAGGTGAATAAGCTTGCCGCAACCAACAATCCTGAGATTCGCAGCGCACTGGCCGATCTGGCCGCAGCCAACGCTAGTGTGCGTTCGGCCAGGGCTGGATATCTGCCCGACCTCGGTCTCAACTTCACCTACGGTATCGACGCTCCGCAGTTTGCCAAAAATGGCCCGGATGGTGTGCGGAACCTTGGCTATTCCATCAGCGGAACGCTGGACATTCCGGTGTGGGACTGGTTCTCGACCCAGAAGAAGATTCAGCAGAGCCAGATTCAGCGCAATGTGGCCAAGGTCAGTTTGACCGCGGCACAGCGCCGGCTGATCGCCAATCTGGAAGAGATTTATGCCGAAGCCGCGGTGGCGCGCAATCAACTGGCGCTGCTGGAGCAGAGCGCGCAGACGGCGGCCGAAAGTCTTCGGCTGACACGGCTGCGGTATGCGGCGGGTGAATCGACGGTACTTGAAGTCGTCGATGCGCAGAACGCTTTGCTTACTGCGCAGACAGCCCAGGCCGACGGTGTTGTGCGCTATGAGAGCGCATTGTCCGCACTTCAGATCCTGACAGGAACCCTGTAATGAAGAACACGGCACGATTGATTGAGAACACATCACGAACGCTGGCATGGGCCGGCTGCATCCCGGTGCTGGCGATGACCGTTACCCTGGGCCTTGGCGGTTGTAAGAAGCCTGCCGATGCCGAAGCGCAGACTCTGGTGGCGGTAGAAGCGGAGAAGCCGGAGACCGGAGAGATCTCCGAGCGCATCATGGCCGACGCTACGCTTTCGCCCCTGGCGCAGGCCGCGATTTCGCCCAAGATCTCCGCGCCGGTCAAGACCTTCTACGTGCAGCGTGGGGCGAAGGTGAAAGAGGGCCAGTTATTGGCCCTGCTGGAGAACCGCGACCTGACGGCCCAGGCGCTCGATACCAAAGGACAGTTCACCTCGGCGCAGGCGACCTACGAGATGCAGACCAAGTCTCAGGTTCCCGAAGATGCCGCCAAGGCTGAGTTGGATGTCGCCCAGGCGCAGGCGCAGCTCAAGCTGCAGCAGGAGATTGTGGCAGCGCGCAAGAAGCTATTCGATGAGGGTGCAATTCCTGGCCGCGACTATGACACGGCTGTCGCTGCACTGGTGCAGGCCCAGGCGGCGTATGACGTTGCCGCCAACCATCTGAACTCGGTGAAGAAGGTAAACCGCACCGCTTCATTGAAGTCAGCGGAGGGACAGCTTTCTTCGGCGGAAGGTAAGTACCAGGCCGCGGCTGCACAGGTCTCCTACTCGGAGATCCACAGTCCCATCTCTGGTGTGGTGACCGATCGCCCTCTCTTTCCCGGAGAGACGGTGACTGCCGGTTCGCCGTTGATCACGGTGATGGATACCTCTGCGCTGATTGCCAAGGTGCATCTTGCGCAGATCGTGGTGCAGCGGCTGGCGCTGGGCAATGAGGCGCAGATTATAGTTCCGGGCGTGACCGATCCCGTGTCTGCGAAAGTAACGCTCATCAGTCCCGCGGTCGATCCCGGCAGCACCACAGTCGAGGTATGGCTGCGTGTCGACAATGCCGCCGGCAAGTATAAGGCGGGTACACCCGTACGGGTCGCGATTGCAGGACGCTCGGTGCCGCAGGCCGTAAAGGTGCCCGTCGCTGCGGTGATCACGGCGCAGGATGGCGGGAAGTCCGTGATGGTGGTCAAGGCCGATAGCACGGCGCACAAGGTGAAGGTACAGACCGGTATTACCGACGGCGAAGATGTCCAGATCACACAGGGACTGAACGGGTCAGAGACCGTTGTCACCAATGGGGCCTATGCGTTGGAAGAGGGCACCAAGGTAAAGATCGGCAAAGCCGATGAGGGAGACGAGAAGGAATGAGCGTCCTCGCGGAAAAGGCCCAGGCCAATGCAGAAGAGCCCTTCTGGCTGGAGCGGTATCGCTCATCGATCTTCTTCTTTCTGATCGTGCTGTCGCTGGCTGGTATTTACGCCTCGCAGAAGGT
>JAEKKE010000031.1 GCA_019510535.1 Acidobacteriota bacterium | reverse complement strand
GCTGCGGTAAACTTAAGGGTAGAGAGTCCAATGCCTGAAATCCACCGCCGCAAAGCTGTAACTGTCAACGTTGGAGGCGTTCGTGTAGGTTCCGACGCGCCCGTCGTCGTGCAGTCGATGACCAATACTGACACCGCCGACATCGAATCCACCGTCCAGCAGATCGCCGCCTTGGCGCGCGCCGGCTCTGAGATGGTCCGCATCACTGTTAATAATGAAGACGCGGCCAAGGCTGTTCCCTATATTGTGGAAGGCATTCACAACAAAGGCTGGAATACGCCCATCATCGGCGATTTTCACTACAACGGCCATATTCTGCTGACGAAGTACCCCGCCTGCGCTCAGGCACTCTCCAAGTACCGCATCAATCCTGGCAATGTCTCCATCGGCCGTAAAGACGACGACAACTTCCGCACCATGGTGGAATGCGCCGTCAAGAACCAGAAGCCCGTCCGTATCGGCGTGAACTGGGGCTCGCTCGACCAGGCCTTGTTGACCCGGATGATGGACGAGAACTCCAAATCTGCCGCCCCGCTTGACGCCCGCGACGTCATGATGGAGGCCATGGTGGTCTCCGCCGTTGACAACGCCGCTGCCGCCGAGCGCTATGGCCTACGCCGCGACCAGATCGTGCTCTCCGCCAAGGTCTCGAATGTTCGCGACCTGATCGACGTCTACTCAGAGCTCGCCCGGCGCTGCGACCACGCCTTACATCTTGGCCTCACCGAAGCCGGTATGGGCATGAAGGGCACTGTCGCCTCCGCCGCCGGTCTGGCTCCGCTGCTTCTGGCCGGTATCGGCGACACCATCCGCGTCTCGCTCACTCCTACACCTGGCGGCGACCGCAGTGAAGAGGTCCGCTGCGCCCAGCAGGTGCTGCAGGCCCTGAACATCCGCAGCTTTACTCCGCAGGTGACAAGCTGCCCAGGTTGCGGACGCACCACCAGCACTTACTTCCAGGAGCTGGCGCAGCAGGTGCAGAACTACCTCACTGCTTCGATGCCTGACTGGAAGAAGATCTACCCGGGCGTAGAAGAGATGAAGCTGGCCGTCATGGGCTGCATCGTCAACGGTCCCGGCGAATCGAAGCACGCCAACATCGGCATCTCGCTGCCCGGTACCTTTGAGGAGCCTAAGGCTCCCGTGTATGTCGACGGCAAGCTCTTCACAACACTCAAGGGCGACCATATCGTGCAGGAGTTCCAGGTCATTCTCGATAACTACGTGAAGCAGCGTTACGGCAACCAGCCCCATGTCGAACTGGTCAACGCGTAACTCCTGAATCTCAGACCTTCCCTGAAAAGACCGGCATCGCGCCGGTCTTTTTTGCTTTGCATGCTGCACAAACTCCGCTACCCTCGTTCCACACAAATTATGCGCACGTATCCTGCTCTGGCCTTCATCGTGCTCACTGTGTCTGCAGCTTCACAGACACCAACCATTCGCACCGGCACTCAGATCGTTATCGTCGATGTCGCCGTGACCGACTCGCGCGGTAATCCGATCCACGATCTCAAAGCCTCCGACTTTACGCTGACCGAAAACGGTGTCGCACAATCCATCGCCCGCTTTGAAGAGCACACCGCTCCTTCTGTGACAGCTCCTATCAAGCTGGGACCGTCGTTCAAGATGGATCCCGGAATCTTTACCAATTACAGCCCCGCTCCGACCGACCGGCCTCTGAATGTGGTGCTGCTGGATACATTGAACACACCGCTCAAAGACCAGGCCTACGTCCGCAACCAGATGATGGAATTCCTGAAGACCATGCAGCCGGGCGCGAATATCGCGATCTTCGGCCTGACCTCACGTCTGATCCTGCTGCAGGGTTTTACGTCTGATCCGTCCGTGCTGCGTTCGGCGCTGGAGCACAAGAAGAGCAACCCGAAGAACTCTCCCCTCCTTCCCGAGCCGATCGGTAGCGACACAATCTCAGACCAGGCCGCTCTCACCGGAGCCGATGCGGAGACACTCGCAAACCTGCAGCAGTTCGAAGACAACATCACTGCGATCCAGAACCAGATGCGTGTTCTATACACGATGGACGCGATGAATCAGCTTGGCCGCTATCTCGCCGCGTTTCCCGGACGCAAAAACCTGATCTGGTTTTCGGGATCATTCCCGCTCAGCGTCCTGCCGGATGGCGATAACCCCAACATCATGCAGTTCTCTTCGGATAAGGAGTTCCAGGACACGACGAACCTGCTTACCCGCAGCCAGGTCGCTGTCTACCCGGTCGACGCACGAGGCCTCTTTGCGCCACCGATGTATGATGCGTCAAACTCCGGCGCACGCTATGCCCGCAACCCTCGCGGGTTCGCGCAGGACCTAGCGAAATTCACCGCGCAGACTGCCGACGAACACGCCACGATGCTGCAGATGGCCGAAGCGACGGGAGGCAAGGCTTTTCTGAATACGAACAATCTGCACTCGGCGGTGCAGAAGGCCATCGACTCCGGCTCAAACTTTTATACCCTGATCTACACTCCCTCAAACAAAGACTGGAATAGCAGATATCGGAAGATCGTCGTGCACTCTGACATACAGAACGTGCAGCTTACCTATCGCCGTGGTTACTATGCGTATCCACCGCAGGAAGCGATGGCGGCGACGAACTCCCCAACCACTGCGCCGGGCTACGATGCCATGCGTGCTGCCATGCAGCGCGGTGGACCGCAACCGACCGAGATTCTTTTCAAAGCACAGGTCCTCTCGACTGCAACGCTGACCGATACCGCAGAACCCGGCACCAGCACCGCACCTGCGTTGAAAGGCCCGTTCCGGAAGTACATCATCAACTGTGTGGCGCTTCCGGGCGACGTCTCGTCTCCGATCGGAAAAGACGGAAACCACATCCTTGGGCTGCAGTTCGTTGTCGTCGCTTATGACCGGGGTGGCAAGCCCCTGGCCTCTACAAGCAGTCCGCTCACCATCTCACTGAAGCCCGACAACTATAAGATCATGATGCAACAGGGGGTACAGTTCTCTCAGAACATCAGCATTCCTGCAAAAAGAGAAGTCTTCCTGAGGATTGGCATTCACGATCTGCTAAGTAACAAGGTCGGCGCCGTGGAGCTTCCGACCAGTGCGGTGCCACCGCCAAAGCCATAAGGGACTGCGGGGACTAGAGCATTTTCCCTGTGGATGTAATGTAGGGATTCAGCATCTATGGGCGTTTTCCGCAATGAAAACGCCGCTGCATGGCCATCACCGGATACCCAGCAACAGGGAAACTGCTCTAAGACGGTTTGATCGCCTCTGCCAGGCGATCGAGAAACGGCCACTGTGCTTCGCGTAGATACTCTTTGGCGTCCTGAAGATTGAACCACCGGCCTTCATCAACTTCGGGGATTTCGATCTTCTTTCCTGACCGTGGCGGCCACTCCACCATGCAGGTATTGCTGACCAGCTTGTCTGCCTCGAAATCTCCGCGAAAGGCCCACGCCTCAACCATCTTTCCGCTCTTCTGGCGGATGGACCCGAGCGGAAGAAACGGCGCTTCGGCCTCGAATCCAGTCTCTTCACGAAACTCCCGAACTGCGGCCGCCAGAGGCTCTTCCCCGTCAAGGAATTCTCCCTTGGGAACAGTCCAGTGCCCGGCCTGCTTCTTACTCCAGTAGGGTCCGCCGGGGTGCACCAGAAACACCTTCAGGACCGCATGCTGCAAACGGTACATCAGTAGCCCGGCACTCTGCTTTTCAGCCATCGCACTATGGTTTCGTCTTTGATACCCTCTTTGCAACTCCTCATGTCCGAAATATTGAGCAACGCCCAGACCGCCGTTTCATATATCCGCTCCAAGACATCACTGGAACCCAAGCTCGCCATCATCCTAGGCTCCGGCCTCGGCAGCTTCGCCTCACAGGTGGCCGATGCGGTCACAATTCCCTATGCTGAGATCCCGAACTTCCCGCAGTCGACGGTCGCGGGACATAGCGGCAAGCTGGTGCTCGGTACCATTGGAGGAGTCCCCATCGCCGTCATGCAGGGCCGTGTCCATGCCTACGAGGGCTACACCATGGCGCAGGTCACCTTCCCCACGCGTGTGCTTGGCTTACTCGGTGTAAAAAAGCTGATCGTTACCAATGCCGCCGGTGGCATCAACACGCGCTACGGCCAGGGAGCCATCGTCGTTCTCTCTGACCACATCAATCTCTCCGGAACCAACGCGGCTCTTGGCCCCAATATCGACGCGCTGGGCCCGCGCTTCTTCGACATGTCCGCGGCGTATTCGCCTGCGCTGCGTAAGCTCGCCATCGATGAGGCTGCCAAACAAGGCTGGACGCTCAACGAAGGCATCTACCTCGCCGTCCTTGGACCCAGCTATGAGACCCCGGCGGAGATCCGTGCCTTCCGTACTCTGGGAGCGGACCTTGTCGGCATGTCAACCGTGCACGAGGTCATCATCGCCCGCCACATGGCCATTGAGGTCTTGGGCCTATCCGTGGTGACCAACATGGCGGCCGGTGTGCTCGACCAGCCCATCAATCACGAAGAGGTTATGGAGATCGGAAAGCGCATCGAGGGTCAGTTCACGGCACTTCTTACCGCTCTGGTGCCGCAAATCTAATGATGTTCAAGCCACTCGTCATTGCAATTGCCGGTTGTTCGGGCTCGGGCAAGACCACCCTCGCGCGCGAGCTCTGTACACAACTCGAAGCCACGCTCTTCGCCCTCGATCTCTACTATCGCGATCTCTCGCATCTGCCCTTCGAGGCGCGCGACAAGACCAACTTCGATCACCCGGACTCACTTGAGTCTGAGCTGCTGATCGAGCATGTCCGCCTGCTCGCGGACGGCAAACCCATCCGCCGGCCGATCTACGACTTCAAGACACATTCGCGTGTGCCCAATCAGTTCGATCCGGTTACGCCGACACGCGTCGTCATTGTCGAAGGCATCCTGGCGCTGCACTATCCGGAGCTGCTGCCGCTCTACAGCTTTTCCATCTATGTCGACGCGCCCAATCAGATCTGCCTCAACCGCCGCATCTACCGCGATATGCGTGAGCGCGGACGAACCGAACAGTCGGTCCGGGATCAGTTCGAAGCGACGGCAAGGCCAATGGCAGAGATGTACGTCGTTCCCTCGCAGCTCAACGCCAATATAACCGTCAAAGGCACGGAGGCGCTTGACTGGTCCGTCGAAAGCATTCTGGTGGAGCTACGCAAGCGCAACCTGCTCTCCCGCTGAAGCATTTTCCCTGTAGGTGTAGAGCAGGGCCTCCGTATCTATGGGCGTTTTCCGCCATGAAAACGCCGCTGCACATCCTTTCGGGATACCCAGCAACAGGGAAAATGCTTTGAAGCTCAGGAGAGAACAGGTTCGCTTGCTGCAAGTTCTTCGTGCATGCCGCGCATGAGTTCTTCGCTCCTGCGCGCGGCGTCCTTGCGATCGTCGGTGCGGATCGCCACCGGGGAGTACTCCACCACGGCCTCAATCGTCTTCAGTGTGAACAGCTTCATCATGTGCGGACCGAAGCTCATATTGCCCCAATAGGCCACTTTTTTCCGCACCGCATCGCGTCCCTCACCCGGAATCGCATAGCGGACACAGCACGTCCAGATCTCCGCTTCGGCCCTTACTGGCGCCTCAAAAAGCGATGTACGGAAGGGGAGAATCTTCTCGCCATCCGAGCTTGTTCCCTCGGGGAAAAATAGCACCATCAATCCCTCTTCCATGCGCTCGTGCATCTGCGCAGCCACGTTTGCCGTGGCCATCCGATTCTCACGATTCACGAAGATGGTGCCGGCAATACGGGTCAACCAGCCGAAGACCGGCCAGTCTTTTACCTCTGCCTTTGAGACGAAGACCGTCGGCACAATCGAGCCCAGCACCAGCACGTCGATATAGCCCATGTGGTTGCTCACGAGCAGACCATGCCGCGCCGGCTCGCCGACGATTCGCAGCCGCACACCGGCCATACGCACGACGAAGCGGCTCCACTTGCACATCCAGACCGCCCTGCCCCGCGCTGACTTATCCCTTTGCAGCGCTGCTTCAGTCAGCGCCACCAC
Source organism: Acidobacteriota bacterium (assembly GCA_019510535.1). Taxonomy (GTDB): domain Bacteria; phylum Acidobacteriota; class Terriglobia; order Terriglobales; family Acidobacteriaceae; genus Terriglobus. The sequence continues at coordinate 722 of JAEKKE010000031.1, read as the reverse complement.
CGTCATTCCTGCCAGAAACAACAGACGCCGCAGCGCCCGTAATACACCTATCAACTCTCTCGTCCCTTCATCCAAACAGCCGTGCTGCCATTCTAGGATGAAGCCGTTCCAAATCCATAAGGGTAAGAAAATCGATGGTACGGAACTCGCGGTCGATCGCCGGTTCTCCGCAGATCCGCGCACCCAGCGCCAGGTAGCTGCGCAGCAGCTTCGGAGGCTGTTTTACCTCCGCTTCGTCTCCCGCGGGCTCCATGCGCAATGCCGGAAGGGGAAGCGTCCGAAGATGCTCCTCCACCTGGTACTCCTTCAGTCCGCGAAACACGCTCCAACCTTCAGCCGCATCCTGTGAGTTCAACGAGCAGCAGCCGATCATCCAGCGCGCATCCCGCTCTTTGGCGTAGCGGGCAATTGCCTTCCACAGCAGATTCAAGACCTCAGGTAAGCGATGATCGCGATGAATGCAGGCCCGTCCCAGCTCGATTGTCCGCTCCCGCAGCGACTCGTACGGGCTGAGATCGAATTCCTGTGCGCTGTAATATCCATGGGACTGCAAGGCGCGCAGACCTGTCTGCAACCGATAGGTGCCGATCACCGATCCGCACTCGATACGCTCCACGACGATGTGGTCGCACACGTCATCGAAGCGGTCACGATCGTGGCCTGTCGCAAAGGCCTCTTCGCTTCCCTCGTTCAGCTCCAGGTTGAAGACAACAAACCGCAGT
>JAEKKE010000581.1 GCA_019510535.1 Acidobacteriota bacterium | reverse complement strand
TGAGTTCTTCCGAAGACAGGGGACGGCGGAACAGCATCATGCCGTAATGGCCCAGCACCTGGCCCGAACAGGCATCGTCCGGCGCCTTCACATCCTTGGGCTTGCAAGGCAGCTTGGCGCGGTACTTCTCGGCCGTCACTTGGGCGGCGATGCTGTCGGCCATCTGGGTGAAGGACTCAAATCCCACCGGTGTCACCGACAAGGTCGAGGTCGAGGCCGCCTGCAGCCCCGCAATCCGGATGGTCGGCTCAAACGAGCCGCGAACCTCAATCTCCGGACCGAAAATATCCGCAATCGAATTGCGGTACTCCGCCTGCGTCAGGCGACGGAGGCTGACCACCTGAGGGGGCGCCGCAAAGGCGCTGTTGCAGGCCGAACCTGCAATGACCGCTGCCATGATCCAGAGCAAATTGGTACGCACGCGACCCCCTGATACCGACGGATGTTTGAGCGCGCCGGCTGGTTTTTTCCTGCCGGTCGTTGATCGCAATATTACGCGTCAGAACAACGATCTACAACGGGTGTATACCGTTTGCGGCCTTTGAAACCGCCTCTTGCGCGATCCTGCTTAACAAGCGCCCACAGTGTTCGCGTCCCGTAACCCCGCCTGATTGCAGGGTGTTTCCGTCCGTCACTTTTAGCTCATGGCGGATTGTGCAGTGCACCATCAGCTATCGCGCCATGCCCTTATAGACGAACTTCTGGAAGCGCCCGCCGCCATCGCCGACATAGACATTGCCCTTTGAGTCGCTGGCGATGACATGGATGTTGCTGAACTGGCCGGCATACAGCCCGACCCGGCCGAAGGCGGCGCCGGGAATTTCCGTGAGCGTCTTGCGATCCAGCACATGCACCACCTCGTTATGGCCGTCCGCGACATAGAGGAAGCGTTGCTGCTTGTCGCCCGACAGCGCCACGCCGAAGGCGGTGCCATAGTCATTCTGCGGCGTATGCTTGGCGACAAAGGATTCCCCCAGGAACTTGCCGTCCTTGGTGAAAGCCTGGACGCGGTTGTTGTTGCGGTCCGCGACAAAGACATCGCCATTGCGGGCCACCGTCATGCCATGCAGCAGATTGAACTGCTGCGGCACCGGGTCATAGCCGCGGTTGCGCGGCGCGCTGTCGTCCGGGGTTTTGCCATAGGCGCCCCACATGCGCTTGAACTTGCCGGTATCGGCATCGGCGACATAGACGCGGCGGTTGACGTAACCGTCGGAGACGAACAGTTCGTTGGCAGGGGCATAGTAAACCGCCTGGGACGGATGGCCGAGATTCTCGGTGTCGAGACTGCCCTTGCTTTTGCCGGAATGACCAAGCTGCATGATGAACTTGCCGTTGTTGGTGAACTTCAGGCACTGGTCATCGTCGCGGTGGGTCCTGGCATCGCGGCCATTGCCGCACACCCAGACATTGTCGTGATTGTCGACCGCGATGCCGTGCTCCTGCACCGGCCAGTCGAAATGGCTGCGTTCCTCTTCGCTCATCGCCAGGGGCCCGCCCCAACCCTGAAGAAAGCGGCCATCATTGCTGATCTCCACCACCGATGGGGCAGGGCGGCCATTATTGGCTTCCGGCGGATTGCTCATAGTGATGTGGGTGGAGGTCGGCCGCGAATAGATCCAGACATTGTCATGGGCGTCCACCGTCACGCCGCCGCTGGAGCCGAACACATAGCCGTGCGGCAAGGGCTTCGGCCACCAGGGATCGACCTGAAACACCGGATGCA
>JAEKKE010000580.1 GCA_019510535.1 Acidobacteriota bacterium | reverse complement strand
CAATGACGGCCTTCTCACTCGTCACCGTCAGTGAATAGCTCTCATCCTCGCTGAGGCTCTGCACCGTCTGGCCGGGCGAGGCGACACTTACCTCCAGGGGCGTCGTTCCAAAGACACCTCTTCCTTCATGTCGAAGATCAGCCGCGACCTCGATTCGCCGAACAGCGCGGGCAATCGCTGCTTCCAGGCGGGCGTCATGCGAGCGAGGTGTGCTGACTTTGAACGTGGACTGCAGCGCCAGCACGCCAGAGCTTTTCGTCAGCTCCGCCGGCAAAGGCATCAAACCGGTCTGGGCCTTTGCGGCAACAGGAAGAGTGAAGGCGAGGGCGGCAAAGAGAACCGGACGAAGGCGATCGATATTCATGGGTTGTAGGATCCCGTGGGGCCGGGGACAGACAGTATAGGTCTCCGAACCGAACGAGGTCACGGCTATATGACCTAGAAGACAGCCTGCCCCTCTTCTGAAATTGCTGACAAATTCTCCAGTTTGCTCCTACAATCCCGTCATGCTTCGCCGCCTGGTGGTCTGCCTTCTGCTGCTCAGCTCCGCCTTTTGCGCCTTTGCGCAGAAGCATGATGAGACTGCCCTTTCTGATGCCGAGGTGGAAGAGATCCGCGAAGCCGCCATCGATCCCGCAGCTCGAATCAGCGTCTTCCAGAAAGCTCTGGAGGTCAGAATCAACCGGATAGAGGAGATTCTGAAGAAGCCGAAAGCGCCGGGAGCAACTGAGGACATCCACGACTACATGGAGCAGTTCCGGGCGATTGCCGACGAACTCGACGACAACCTGGACGACTACCAGCCGAAGCACCCGGACCTGCGTAAGATTCTTCCGAAACTGTTGGCAGCAACCGAGCGTTGGATGACGGTTCTAAAGACCCCACAGGACAATGCCGCCTACACGCTCGCCCGCAAGCTGGCGCTCGAAGCTGCCCAGGATCTCCACGATTCCGCCAAGGAGATGATTGATGACCAGGCGGAGTGGTGGAAGACCCACAAGCCGCCTCTGAAGAAGGGCGAAGCACCTGAACCCATCGTGGTGCCCCGGTAGCAGATTTCAACGCCCCATTTGCGCAAGAGTATTTTCCCTGTAGGTGTAGAGGAGGGCTTCCGCATCGGTGGGCGTTTTCCGCAAATGAAAACGCCGCGGCACGACTCGTTCGGGATACCCATGAACAGGGAAAATGCTTTAAGTTTGATGTAGTGTCTCCCGAGCTCCGACAACTGTTTCACGAGGAATACCGCGAGTTGAGGCCCCGTGCCCCTATGCCGGAGCTCCATGTCCGGTTTCGGCGATTTACGTCGCTGAACACGACGATCCGCCTGCGCGACGGCAAACTCTATGTCTCGCTCTCTGATCTGCTGGAGGCCGCCCCCGAGAGCGTCCTTCGAGCTATCGCTCACATCCTGATCGCAAAGCTGTACCGCAAGCCGATCCTTCGCCTGCACGCCGACCGCTATCGCCGCTACACCCAGTCGGAGCCGGTCTCAAAGATGGCCGAGCATATCCGCCAGACCCGTGGCCGAAAACGTATCCTCACCGCCAAAGGGCGCCATTACGACCTGGACGAGGTCTTCGAGACGCTGAACCGCAGGTTCTTCCATGGACTGATGGGACGCCCTGTGCTCACCTGGAGCGGACATAACGCACGCCGGCTTCTGGGCCACTACGACGCCGCTCACAACACCATCATGATCAGCCGAGTCTTCGACCGGCCCGACACACCC
>JAEKKE010000579.1 GCA_019510535.1 Acidobacteriota bacterium | reverse complement strand
CAAGTGCGTTGAGGCGGTAGCTCGCGCCCGTGTCTGAAACCTGTGTCGAGACGACATAAAGCGTGTTGGTAGAAGGATCGATCACCGGCGTTGAGGTGACACCGAGATAGGGCGCGATGGCCCCACCCGTCAACGGACGTTCACCAGGCTTGAGCAGCGAGACCTTCCAGAGCGGCGTCATATTGGTGTCGGCATCGAGCGCGTAGACGGAGTCACTCTCCGTCGCGGCAAAGAGGACGTTATGTTTGGCGCCTTGGATGGTTAGGTCAGAGATGAGCAGCGGCTCGCCATAGACATAGCCGTCGAGCAGATAGGAGAAGACTTTGCCGAAGGTCTGCGGGTTGACGTTGGCGGGCGTGAGCGAGGCTTCGTGGTCGTTGAGGCCGCTGCGATTCGCATCCATGTGCCACGTGGGGATGTTGACGCCGGTGCCCGGCGCAACGGAGATACTGAGGGGAACGATACCGGCAGATCCGTTGTAGCTGGCGGTCAGCGTAGTAGAACCCGCAGCGAGTGCCGTGGCGAGACCGGAGGAAGAGATGGACGCAACTGAGGTGTTCCCGGCGGTCCAGGTAGCCTGCGAAGTGATGTCCTGCTTTGTGCCGTTAGGCAGGGTCTGAATGGCGGTGAACTGTTGCGTGGATCCCACGGGCAACGTGGCGGGACTGGGCGTGATGGCGATGTTGCTTACCTTCAGCGTAAGAGGTGCTGTCAAAGCGCCGCCACAGTAGTCCCACGCTTCGACGACGGCATTGTAGGAACCTACGGCGAGCGTGAGTGATGTGTTCAGCGAGCTCCCGTTGGTCTGGTAGACAAGGCTGCTATTGATGTAGATGCCCATGGCAGCAATGCCTTGTGCGCAGGTGGTGCTGCCGGCAGTGGCGACAAACTTCACAGGAGAAGTAACGGTGCCTCCAGCGGCGGGCGAGGTGACGGAGACGCCGTTCAGGGTCGATCCGCTGGAGACGGTGATGTTGATGGGCGTCGTAGCTGCTCCACCACAGTAGTCCCACTCCTGGACGACGGTGTTGTTGATGCCGGGTTTGAGAGCGATGGAGGTATTGAGCGAGCTGCCGTTCACCTGATAGACGAGGGAATTATTAGCGTAGACTCCCATGGCGGCGACACCCTGGGAGCAGCTGCCAGCAGCCGTAGCTGTGGCGACATACTGGACCGGAGAAGCGACGGTGCTTCCATTAGTAGGCGAGGTGACAGTAACGCTGCCGTTCGAGGCTGTGACGTTGACGTTCACAACGCTGGTGTAGGCTCCACCGCAATAGTCCCATGCTTGCACTACAGTGTTGTAGAAGCCGGGCTGCAGTGTGAGCCGGGTGTTCAAGGAGCTGCCGGAGACTTCATAGGCGAGGGAGTTGTTAATATAGATGCCCATTGCGGAGATGCCCGCGGCGCAGCTGGTGGAACCAGCGGTGGCGACATAAGGAACGGGCGATGCCACGGTGCTTCCGTTGGTGGGTGAGGAGACGGAGACGCCGTTCAGGTTCGATCCGCTGGTGACGGTGATGTTGATAGGCGTGGTGGATGCTCCCCCGCAGTAGTCCCACTCTTCGACGACGGTATAGTGCATGCCGGGCTGTAAGGTGATGGCCTGGTTGATGGTGTTGCCGGCAACCTGGTAGACGAGAGCATTGTCCACATAGATGCCCATGGCGGAGACGCCTGCCGAGCAGGTTGAAGACGAACCGCTGGCGACATACTGGACGCTCGTGCTG
>JAEKKE010000607.1 GCA_019510535.1 Acidobacteriota bacterium | reverse complement strand
GGAATTGCTGTACCGGCCTCACAAGCGGTGGATGGGGTGCTTCCGGAACAGGAAATCCGGAACAAAGAAAATAGAGTGGTCCATCCAAAAGAGCTGTTCGGGGCGCAGTGATCGAATCTTTCCAGGGTCTCCCGGCGGCGTAGTTTAAAGAAGGGTGCAGACAGGCGGAATCGAGGCCGACTCGAAGAATCGGACGATTACCTCCCTCTAAAGCCCGAAGTAAGAGGAGAACAAAATGTTCGAACGCTATACGGAGAAGGCACGACGCGTGATCTTCTTCGCGCGATATGAGGCCAGCCAGTTCGGCTCGCCCTATATCGAAACCGAGCACCTGCTGCTTGGCCTGTTGCGCGAGGACAAGGCGTTAACTAATCGCTTTTTGCGTTCGCACGCCTCGGTAGAGTCGATTCGAAAGCAGATTGAAGCGCATACCACCATTCGCGAGAAGGTCTCGACCTCCGTCGACCTGCCCCTCTCGAACGAGTGCAAGCGCGTTCTGGCATACGCTGCTGAAGAAGCGGAGCGCCTGGGCCACAAACATATCGGAACAGAACATCTGCTGCTCGGCTTGCTGCGCGAAGAAAAGTGCTTCGCCTCCGAGATCCTGCAGGAGCGCGGCCTCAAGCTCGCCCAGATTCGCGACGAGCTCGCCCGTGTCACGCAGGAGAAGGCCCCGACGCAACAGCGTCAGCGTGAATCGAGCCTCTTGGCCGAGTTCAGCCGCGACCTCACCCAGGCCGCGATGGACGGGCAGCTTGATCCGCTGGTCGGCCGCGACGGCGAACTGGAGCGCGTTGTCCAGATCCTCTGCCGCCGTACCAAGAACAATCCCGTGCTCATCGGCGAGCCCGGCGTCGGCAAGACGGCAATCGTGGAAGGCCTTGCTCAGCGCATCGCCGACGGCGAGGTGCCGAGCTTCCTGGCTGACAAGCGTGTTCTCGCCCTTGACCTGTCGCTCATCGTGGCCGGTACCAAGTACCGCGGCCAGTTTGAAGAGCGCCTCAAAACCATCATGAAGGAGTTGATGGAGAACCAGAATTCCATCATCTTCATTGACGAGCTGCACACGCTCGTGGGTGCCGGCTCCGCCGAGGGATCCCTCGACGCCGCCAACATCCTCAAGCCGGCCCTCTCGCGCGGCGAAATCCAGTGCATCGGCGCAACCACGCCTGCTGAGTTCCGCAAATCAATCGAGAAGGATCGGTCGCTCGAGCGCCGCTTCCAGGCTGTCAAAGTTCCGCCGCCAAACGAAGCTGATGCCATCAAGATCATCAACGGCATCAAGGACCGCTACGAGAAGTTCCATGCAGTCAGCTACACCGATGCGGCCATCGAGTTTGCCGTGTCGCACTCGAATCGCTACATCCCCGATCGCTTCCTGCCCGATAAGGCCATCGACCTCATCGACGAAGCCGGCGCGCGCGTCAAGCTGCGCCAGACCTCGCTGCCCGAGGAGATCACCGAAGTCCAGAAGCGCATCAAGTTCATCGTGCACCGCATGGATTCCGCCATTGCGAATCACGAGTTCGAGAAGGCCCGGTTCTACTCCGATGAGGAGCGGAAGGAGCGCGAAAACCTACGTGCTCTTCGCGACAAGTACCACCTCGATGACTCCGCCGCCGGCATCGTCGGCCGCGAAGACATCGAGGACGTCGTGAGCCGCTGGACCGGCGTTCCCGTCACCAGCATCAAGGAAGAGGAGACGCAGAAGCTGCTGCGTGTAGAAGAAGAACTCCACC
>JAEKKE010000606.1 GCA_019510535.1 Acidobacteriota bacterium | reverse complement strand
GAAGCTTGAGGCGAGTGCTTCGGCATCGCAACATTCCTGAAATTGCCCATGTACCGGGTGCCCCTCGATAAGGAAGAAGACTGTGTCAAGGGTAAAAAGAGCGTACGAGATTATTCGATGCGGAAGCACCGTTTGAGAGTCCAGAGGCAAGGGGTAGAGGACCAGAGCTTCTGGGGTAACTCAACGCTGCATCACATCTCTGTGGGGCCGTTGCCCCACCAACCATCGATTCGACCGTAAGCAACAGGCCATGATGCTTCTATGCGGACATCCAGCCTTTGCTGGATGCGAGAGCGCTCACTCAACGTCACGACCATGGATGGCCAGGGGCACCCCCGAGCTGCTCTCGATATGGGCGATCTCCGGATAGCGTTTGTTCAGCTTGAGCATCCAGTAGAGTCGCACGGCTAACCTCCTTGCCGCCGCCACCTTGGCCACGGCTTTCGGCTTGTGGTGGCAGCGAGCCTGATACTGCTTTCGAAATCCCTCATCCAGCCGGCAGGTGGTCTGTGCTGCTTCCACCAGCAGTTGGCGCATGAAGCGGTTGCCCTGCTTGCTGATGGCTCCCAGCTTCCGCTTGCCGCCCGAGGTGTACTCGCTTGGGATCAGCCCCAGATAGCTGGTGACCTTCCCGCTGTACTGGAACCGGCTCACATCCCCGATGGTCAGCACGAAGGCCATCGCCGTGATCGGACCGACTCCTGGTTGGCTCATCAGCAGCTCCGCCTTCGCATCCTCCCTGGCCGCCTGCGCGACTGCCTCATCCAGCTCCTTCACTTGCCGGTCCAGGCCGTTCAGCAGCTCCAGCAGATCTTCCCGTCGACGAGCACTCCAGCCCTCCAGAGGAAGCTTCTCCAACTCAGCCCTCCCCCGAACGCTCCACAACCGGGACTGCTTCTGTACGCCACGGTTCATGGCCAGGTGCTGCAGCCCGTTCTTCACTCGTGTCCGGATCTCCACCAGCTTGTGACGGTGGATCAGCAACTGACGAAGATCCCGCTGCTCCGCCGATGGCGTCCACAACCGCGGAAACCGGTCTTCCACCAGCAGCTTCAGGATATGGTCCGCGTCCCGGCGGTCCGTCTTCTGCTTCCGTACATAGCTGGCGCGGATCTTTGCCGCATCTCCTACCCACACCTGGTGGCCCATACTGCTCAACAGATCAATAAACCACTGTGCGTTGCCACAGGACTCGATCCCTACAAGTGCTCCAGGAGACAGTGACCGGTAGAACCGCTCCGCCTCACCGTCTCCGTTGACCAGCTTCGCTTCCCCGTACTCGCCAGTCTCCCGATCTAAAAATGAAACCTGCTGCCACTGCGGATGGAAATCACAACCTACAATCTGCATAAGAAGGCTTCTCCTGATCTTCCAGATAGGCTTGGTCCTCTAACCCTCACCTATCTCGATCTTCGCTGAAGCCTTCTTCCTTATCCCATCAATGTCCCTCGGGGACATGGGCCCGGCCTTCGCGGTCCCGAGCACACATATCACCCGAGCCCCACCCTTCTCGATAAAACTGCGAAGAATGGGGCAACGAGAGTCTACTGCTTTTGAATTTGTCGATCATCTAGCTGAACAGGAACTCCTTCGTCCGCAGCTCCTTGATCGTGTCGCGCAGCTTTGCTGCCTTCTCAAACTCGAACTGTTTGGCTGCCTCGCGCATCTCGGTTTCGAGCTTCGCAATGTAGGTGTCCAGTTCCTGCTGCGTCGCGAACTCCGGCATTCCTTCGGCTTCTG
>JAEKKE010000030.1 GCA_019510535.1 Acidobacteriota bacterium | reverse complement strand
ATGCGCGCCGGATCGTAATAGGAATCCGAGCTGTACGTCATATCGACAACCCCGGTCACGTTGCTGACCACGGTGCCGGTCTCGAGGTTGATCGCGCTTCCTCCCAGGAAGGTCGAATCCATCAACAGGCGCTCAGGGTTGTCATCGAAATGCGCAACGTTCGCTGGAGTGTTCGGCACAGCAGCATCACGAATGTCGATGCCCGGCTCGCGGAAGGGGCGCGGATAGCTCGGAAGAGTGGCATAGAACTGGCCATTCGAACTTACCGTCGCTGACGCTTCAGTAATGCTGCCGTCCGTACCTGTGATCGCATTCAGGTTTGGGATAGCGATACGCATGCCCTCATAGCGCGCCATCTGATAGATGCCACCGGTGGGTGTGAGCATGGAAGCCGTCAGCGTGATTGGAGTCGGCAAAGCCTGCGAGGATGAAACCAGGGTAGCGGTCGATCCAGTAATTTCGGTAGCCGGGGTGTGGCTCGCGGTTGCGGCCGGATAGGTTGCAACTGTGCCGGTCACTGAAACCAGATTGCCGATGACTGCAACGGACGGCACTTTGCCAGAGCCGGTAAAGATGTAAACACCTTCCGGAGTAGATGGATCGTTATCAGCGGAAGAGTCAGGCGCCTGAATAAAGTAGCCTGCTGATCCCACTCCCGTCACAATGCCAGAGAGAATCACCTGCTGACCGACATACGGGGAAACGGTCGTCGCATTGAGAGGCTTGCTGCCCTGTAGCGTATGAATCGCGACAGAGGCAGGCGCCGGAGGTGGCGCCGTATTTCCTGAGTTATGCGGATTCGGCGCGCCGGACTGAAAATCAGCGCCGTTGTTATCTGAATCGTTTCTGATGTCTGTGCGAAGCGCCGCTGACGTATTTGAAAGCGTCGGCGCAGCACCGGCGCCCTCATAACACACCGCCAGGTTGCCGGTGGTATTGCCATATCCAACGAGATCCAGAGATGAAGTGGGGCAGGCTCCACGCGCAGGGGCAGAAGCCGTCTTGGGGATAAGGGCAATGATGCCGGCGCTGGCCCCAAGTGCGACTGAAGAGGTGGCATCTGGCGTTGGAAGTGAAGCTGTTCCAGCAGAGCCCGCCGCACCCTGAATCAGAAAATAAGAACCTGATGCAACGGTAAGGTTCGACCCAGTGAAGCTATAAACCGTCCACGTCGCGCCGGCAGAACCATAAAGCAGGTTGTAGTTCGACAGATCAACACTGTTCGCTGTCGGGTTGAAAAGCTCTACAAAGTCGTTCTTCAACGTTGCGCCACTATTGCCTCCACCACCATAGACCTGGGAGATGACGACGTGATTTGCCTGCGCCAGCAGGCTTGTCGCGGCAAAGACGCACACAAAGACAGCGATGAATCGGGATAGAAGTTTCTTCAATGCCATGGACCTCTACGAAATTGTTGGCAACAGACGTGGGAATCCGGGCCTCCGTATGGCCCGGTAGAGTTGGGGGGAATTTCTTACTTTCGTGAAGTGTCTGTTCTAACGCCGCCCACGCAACTCGGCAAGAGAAATTTCCATAAAACCTGGAGCAGAGTTCTCCACTGTTGGTCAACTTGCCAACAGGCGGGCCGAGCGATAGCATCCAAGAATGAGACCGGCCTGCTAAGCAGGTGCGGCGATCTACGCTGGTTGAACCAACATTCATTGAACCAGGGGTTCGGCTCGTATATATGGCTCGGTGCGCTAAGTCCGCCAGTCCGGAAAGCCTAAAGAGCCACGGCTGATCTCCGAACGTCTTAGGACGGGTTCACCGGCGCCTCGCTGCACGGCCACGTGGGTCGGTTTTCATTTTTAAGGCGTAATCGTCTCTTTCCTGTCTCCTCATAGGACGCCCTACCTTCGCGCTGCATTAAACTGTTAATCATGCACCCGTGGCTGTTTCGGTGGGGAAGATTCGGTCTGCCGACACGCGGCGCGTGCGCGGCCATTGGCATCATTGCGGCCATGGCGCTGGGACATCGTGTTGCGCGCCGCTCAGGCGTCGATCCTGAAAAGTTCTGGGACCTCGGCTTCTTTGCCGTCATCACTGTCTTTGTGCTCTCGCGCCTGGAACTGGTACTGGTGAACTGGAAGGTCTTTCTTCAATCGCCTGTAATCGTTCTCGCGCTTCCGACGGTCAGCACCCTCGGCCTTCTGCTCACCGCTCTGATCTGCCTGCTGTACATCCGCCGCAATGGTATGCCTGTGCTCAAGACACTCGACGCCGCGGGCATCTGCGCAACCTTGCTTCTGGTCTTTGTCCATCTCGGCGACTTCTTCTCCGGCGACGACGTCGGCCTCGCCACCTTGAGCCTTCCCGGCCGTCTGCAGCGCGGTCAGGGTGTCTTCGCTCACGTTGGTCTGCATCCGGTCGCTCTGTATGCGGCGCTGGCATCGCTGCTGATCTTTTTCACGCTGCTGTGGTTTCTTCCACGGCGCGGACAGGCGGGAGAGGTCTTCGGTCTCGCTCTCGGTCTGGGCGCTATCGCGCGCTTCTGGGTGGACTGCTACCGCATGGAGACCATCTTCGAGATCGCAACTCCCTTCGGCCTCGATCCCGACCAGGTTGTCATGATCGTTGTCACGCTTGCAGCGGCAGCCTTCTGGCTGAAGTGGCCCACAAAGAAGCAGGAGAACGCGCATGCCCTCTAAACACATGCTGCCCAAAGGTCAGCGCCGCCGGACCGTAAAGCACGACTACCGCATCGCCCGTGATGCCGCCCGTGCCGCCGGCCTGGAAGAGGGCATCAACCCCGAACATGTCATTGCCCCCGAACCAGAGATTCCCGTCGCAGAACGTGTGATTCCGCAGCTCGATGAGGAAGAGCTCGAAGCCGAGGATGGCGTTCGCAGCTTCGCCGCCGATGCGGCCGCTAATGGTATGCGTCTGGACGCATACCTCGCCAAAGCCATTCCGGATATCTCTCGCTCACGCATTCAGCTTCTTGCCGACAACGGCCAGATCTCCGTCAACGGGCAGAAGGCCAAAAGCAGCCTGAAGCTCAAGGGAGGCGACCAGATCTCCATCGAAGGGGAGCCGCGGCCGGAGCCGCTGCGTGCCTTCGCGGAAGATATTCCGCTCACCGTCGTCTATGAGGACAAAGACGTCGCTGTCATCGACAAGCCCGCCGGAATGATGGTGCATGCCGGTGCAGGCGCGACCGATGACGCACGTAACCGCGGCACGCTGGTGAATGCTCTTCTCGGCCACTTCGGTAAGTTGAGTGGCGTTGGCGGTGAGGAGCGCCCAGGCATCGTCCACCGTCTCGATAAAATGACCAGCGGCCTGATCGTTGTAGCGAAGAACGACGTCATGCACCGCAAGCTGGCGCAGCTCTTCGTCGACCGCAAACTGGACAAGACCTATCTCGCTCTCGTCCAGGGATGGTTGAAGAAAGATGCCGTCACCCTCGAACTGCCTATCGCCCGTGACCTGGTACACCGCACCCGCATGACCACGCTGCGTGCCGATGGTAGATCCGCGGTCAGTCACATCAAGGTCGTGGAGCGTATCGAAGGCCGCTTCGGCAAGTTCACCCTCGTCGAGGTAAAGATTGAAACCGGGCGCACTCACCAGATTCGTGTGCACTTGCAGGCATTGGGACATCCCGTCGTTGGCGACACGCTCTACGGCGCTGCCGGCTCACTGCGCGACGGCGAAGAGCGGGTTCCCCTGGAACGGAACTTCCTGCACGCCTGGAAGCTGCACTTCTCTCATCCCTCCACGAGGAAAAAACTGGAGCTGACGGCGGAGTTGCCTGACAAACTGACACAAATCCTGAATATGGTGAAGGAACCGGTAAAAAGCCCTAGATAAAAATCCATAATTAGGGCGTGCCATCCAATTCCCGCCGCCAGCGTTGCGAGCGCAAATTTGTTCAGACGAGGCGGAGGCCGAAGGTTGTGGCGGGTCCACAGTCGAGGCCGACAACGAAATATGAGCGGATTTGCGCCGCAACCCAGAGGGCCGGGGCCGATTTTCCCGATCTCTTCGTCACTCGTCGTTCCAGTAGACCAGCTACAGTTCTCTCCTCCCTCCTCGATCTCAGAAAAATCGGCTCCCGGCGCTGACTGGCGGGAATTGGATGGCCCGCCCTGGTACTACAGGCAGACATATTGGTGTGTTTCAGCGTCCAATCTTGTAGGTCTCCGGTAGAATTTGGGCCAGTGACTCCGACGATGTTCAAAAATATTCAACGCGGTACTTCGATTGCGTTTCTTTTGCTTGCTTGCGGCTCCTTTGTTGCCGCACAGCAGACTTCTCCCACCCCCTCGCAGCCGACGCAGCAGTCCCAACAGCCGACGCAGCAACCCCAACAGCAAACGCCGGCCCAGCCGCAGCCTGCGCAGTCGCAACCTGCCGCGCAACAACAGCCTGCGGTGCAACAACAGCCTGCAGTGCCCGGCCAGCCGGGCCAGGAGTCGCCGCTTGATGTAACTACCATCAAGGGCATCGGCGCTCGCGAGGTTAACCAGATCTTTACCGTCACCGACAAGAGAGGGAAGTTCATCACCGGCCTGCGGCAGCAGGACTTCGGTCTTCTTGACGACGGAAAGCGTCCGGAGCGCGTCATCCGCTTCACGCAGCAAACCAATCTTCCGTTGCGCGTCGGCATCATGCTGGACACGTCGAGCTCCATCCGCCAGCGCTTCGAGTTCGAGCAGCAGGCAGCGGTCGAGTTCCTGTTGCAGGTATTGCATCGCCAGGACATGGCCTTCGTGGAAGGCTTCGATGTGCAGCTTGATCTCGAGCAGGGGTTCAGCAATAACGTTGATCTGTTGAACCAGGGCATTCACAAGCTTCGCCCCGGCGGCGGTACCGCGTTGTTTGATGCCCTGTACGCCACCTGCCGTGATCAGATGCTGATGCAAGGCTCTGGGTACCGCAAAGCCATCATCATGGTCACCGACGGTGATGACAACTACAGTCACGCCCTCATGACCGATGCCATCAAGATGTGCCAGCGCGCGGAGACCATGGTCTACGGCATCAGTACGAATGTGAGCCCCACCAAGGACAAGGGCGACGACATCCTGAAGGCCATCTGCGAAGCAACCGGCGGCCGCGCCTTCTATCCGACACGCATCGAAGAGGTTTCGAACGGATTCCGTTCCATCGAAGAAGAGCTGCGCAGCCAGTACTCGCTGGAGTACGTACCTTCGGACTTCAAGGCAGACGGATCGTTTCGTACAATCTATCTACAGGCCCTCGATCCGCGATACAAGGTGCGCGCCCGTAAGGGATACTTCGCTCCGCGTCAGTAGAGCATTTTCCCTGTAGGTGTAGAGTATGGCTTAGGCATCTATGGGCGTTTTCCGCAATGAAAACTCCGCTTGCATTCTTTTCGGATACCCAGCAACAGGGAAAATGCTCTAATCGAGGTTCTCGACAAGCTGGAAGGCGATGGGGTTCCGCCTGAACCGCCCCCGGGCGATAAGTCCGGGGAGCTGATGACTCCTACGAGATCGACCCGTAGGAGATCGTGTGTCCCGAGTTCGAGAGGCGACGGCCAAAAAACCACTCACCTGGATCCTGTTGTCTGCCGGCATCGGTATTGTTGCCGGCGCCGCATCGGCTCTTCTGATTGAAGCCCTGAATTGGGCCAACACGACGCGTGAGCATCACCGCTGGCTGCTGGCGTTGCTGCCGCTCTCCGGCTTTGCCGTGGGTTGGGTGTACTGGCGTTATGGTGGCCGCGCAGCCGATGGCAATAACCTCCTGCTCGAAGAGATTCACGATCCTCAGGGGACCGTGCCGCTGCGTATGGCTCCGCTGGTGCTGCTCGGCACCATGCTGACGCATCTCTTCGGCGGCAGTGCAGGCCGTGAAGGCACCGCGGTGCAGATGGGCGCGTCGCTGGCGGAGTGGCTTGCCGAGCTGTTCACCGAACATCAGATGCGCCGGGCCGTGCTGATGGCCGGCATCGCGGGTGGTTTTGGCGGTGTCTTTGGAACACCATGGGCGGGCGCTGTCTTCGGCATCGAGGTGTTGGCTGTGGGCTGGGTGGGCTGGTCCTCTGTCCTTGAAGGAATCGGGCCGTGTCTCATCGCCTCCTTTGCAGGCGATCTCACCGTGCGCCTGATCGGCGTGCATCACACGCAATATCCCGTAGGCGCTCAGCCATCGCTCCAACCCATGAACTGGGTATGGGCAGCGCTGGCAGGCGTAGTCTTTGGCTTGATCGCCCGCGTCTTCTCCACGCTCGAACATGGTCTGACGGACCGGTTCAAGCGTATGTTTGCCTATCCACCTCTGCGGCCGCTCGCAGGCGGAGTCCTGGTGGCCTTGCTGATCTGGAGTCTGCATGCATGGCAGTTCGCCGGTCTGGGCGTACCCGGCATCGTCGCCTCCTTTGCTACGCAACAGCCGTGGTGGGTCTGGGCTGCGAAACTTGGCCTGACCGCATTGACTCTGGGGGCCGGCTTCAAAGGCGGCGAAGTGACACCGCTGTTCTTCATTGGAGCGGCCGCCGGCAGCGCCATGGCCCCAGTTATTCCCCTGAGCACGGGCGTGCTTGCAGCCATGGGATTTGCCGCGGTCTTCGCGGCTGCTGCCAACACTCCAATTGCCGGCCTGATCATGGCGATGGAACTCTTCGGGCCACACACCGGCCTGCTGGCCGGCGCGGCTTGTGTCGTTGCGTACCTCTGTTCAGGCCCTGTCGGGATCTACCCCTCGCAACAGCCGATGGAGATGCGATGGAAGCCTCGTCTATAGAAGTAAGTAATTTCCTGAGTCTATAGTTCGCGCCATGAATGAAGAGTGCATTTGGCATCCTAAGCATTGAAAAAGCAGGTCCTCACTTC
>JAEKKE010000605.1 GCA_019510535.1 Acidobacteriota bacterium | reverse complement strand
CACCCGGAGTGGAAGAAGCTTGCAGCCGATCCGCGATATGCGTTCGAGCCGATCGTGACCAATATCGACAGCCTGATTCTGAATCCGCTGCCGTTCTCGCAGGTGTAACGGATTATTGTAGTGTTGTGCTGCGCGCTGGAACGGTTGAAGCGCAATCACTGGAACGGCCTGTGAAGAGCAGGCCGTTCATCTTTAAGTACACCGCATTGGTCCAACCGAAGCCGATGACGTTGCTCTTGTATCCGGCGGCGACTTCAACGTCCTTCTGAGGATCGACGACGTTGTACTTCTCACGCAGAGTTCCGTCACGCTCGTAGTTCTCGCGGATGGAGTGCATGAAGCCGTGGGCAATGCGTCCCACGGTTGCGCCGTAGCCGTAGCAGCTCATGCCGTCGACGGCGATCCAGTTTACCGGCGCCCAGCCGAAGGGAGCATCCCACTGCATGCCGCTGGTGGTGTTGCTCATCGCCAGGCCACCGTCGTGCGAAAGCGTACGAAGCTGGCGCATGGTGGAGGCGGCTTGAGTGCGTGTAGCAAGCCCGGCCCAGAGTGGATAGGCCGCGGTGGCATAGAGATAGGTCGAGCGGCGATGGTGTACGAAATCATAGTCGGCAAAGGCGCCGGTGCGTGCATCCCAGAGATAACGGTTCATGGCCGTCTTACGTGCTTCGGCGGCATTGGTCCATTGCTTTGCTTTGGCATCGTCGCCGAGCTTGGTATAGAGGCCGGCAACGTCAATCTCATAACGGTAGAGCAGGGCATTCAGGCAGACAGGGGCATAGTTCTCAGTTGATCCGCTGAACGGACCGAAGCGGAAGCTGACATCGAAGCCTGATTCGCGCATGGCGCGGTCGCTGCGATAGAAGGCGGGTGTCAACCGCCAGCCCTGGTACTCGGTGTGAGCACAGACGGCGCTCGCTCCGGAGGCGCATGCCTGGCCATCGGTGGCCTGTGTCAGGTAGTTGGTCTTCACCTCAGGATGGGCCAGCAGCCATTTGATCACGTCGACGTAGTAGGTGCTGTCATCCTCCATCTCCGGCACGGGACCACTGCCCAGGTCGAAGTAGCGTGCGAGCCCGGTGTCTCCCGCTTTATGAGCGTCGCTCATCCAGAGTGCATGGTCGCGTTCGAGGTAGGGCATCGCTTTTTCGAGCCATGTCTTTGCGGCATCGGGATCGCGGCGATTCATGGTGCGATAGACCTCATCGACCATTCGCGCGAGGAAGGGAGGCTGAGAGCGAGTGAGGTAGTAGGTACGGTTCGCGTTGAGTATGGCGCCGTAGTTCTCGATCTCGAAGAAGAAGTTTTCGACTATGCCGCGCGCCAGGGCCTCATGACCTTCGCTTAGCAGCCCCAGCAGAATGAAGTAGCTGTCCCATCCGTACATCTCGTTGAAGCGGCCACCGGGCACGACGTAGCGGTGGGGCAGGTAGAGCAGCCCCGGTGTCTTCAGCTCCGACGGCATCAGGTCGCCTTCTTTGGCGATGGCGTGCGGCAGATGCTCGACACGCACATTGCACTTACTGCGCAGTGCGGCAACGGCCGATGGGATGGCGTATCCATGAGGAAGATAGACGACTGAGGCTCCGGCGAGCTTGGGGTCATGCACGGTGGCGCAGTCGGTCATCGATCGTGTCAGCGGCGCCCATCCATTGCGAATGTACTGCTCGACGGTAACGTCTGCCTGTGCGGGGGGAGCGCTGGGAGCAGGGGGCTGCGCTGTCTCCTGCTGCTGCGCGATGGC
>JAEKKE010000029.1 GCA_019510535.1 Acidobacteriota bacterium | reverse complement strand
CAGCCCACGATCCGTCCGGTCCTCGTGCCGGACGCGCGCGAAGCCCTGCACCATGCCACCATCGGCGTCGTTGCCAGCGGCACGGCGACCGTCCAGGCAGCCGTGATCGGCAATCCGTTTGTGGTGGTCTATAAAGTCTCTCCGCTGACCTTCCGGCTGGCCAAGAAGTTGGTCTCGTATCCGCCGGAGATTCCGGCGCCGCTGGACGAGCATGGCAACCTGCCCATCGCCATGGCCAACCTGATCGCCGGCCGCAGAATTGTTCCGGAGCTGTTGCAGGAGAACTTCACCCCGGAGAAGCTCGCCGACTTACTGCGAAGCTGGCTGGCAGATCCGGCAAAACTGTCCGCAGTCCGGCAGGATCTGCATGCGCTGCGGCTCCAACTCGAACCCGGGAAACCCGGAGAAACCGCCATCAGCCGGGTAAAAGCAGCGGTACTCCAACTACTTGGAGAAACCTGCGTCTAACCGACTGATGGGAGTACCATCTCCCCAGAGGATATCGAAGAGAATGTCCGGCCGCGTCCGCTATCTGCTTGCTATTGCTGCGATTTCCGTCAGCGCCTATGCTGCTCCCCTCCGTCCCCAGGTCGATGTCACGGGGTACGTCATCACTGCCGATCTTGACCCGTCGAAGAACCAGTTAACGGCCACAGCCAAGGTCACCTTTACCGCCCTGGAAGACCTTTCCAGCGTGACGCTGGAGCTGAATAACGGCCTCAAGATCACCAAGCTGACCGACGGCGCCGGAGCAACCCTCTCGGCCGACCGCGTCGCGACCGACTCGACCGTCCACATCACTCCCGCCAAACCGCTGGCCAAGGGTGAGACGGCGACCTACACCTTCGAATACGCCGGTGTCCTGAAGGACGCCGATACCAGCCCGGTGGAGGGTATTAAGATGGCCGCGATTGCGGACCCCATCTCGATCCTGCTCTATCCCGGCCGCTGGTTCCCCCTGAGCGGCCTCTATACCGACCGCTTCACCGCCGAGATGCACATCGTCGTCCCCAAGGGCGAGACCGCAATCGCCAGCGGCGCGGGAGGACACAAGGACATCGCCGGCGGCAAGACTCAGTTTGACTTCAACTGGACCAAGCCGGGACTGCCAGGAACTGTCATCGCCGGTAAGTTCACCGAAAAGACCGTTGGCAATATCCGCACCTACACCACCGAGAAGCACACCGGGGATGCCGCCGGTTACGGCGAAACTGCCGCCAAGGAGTTCGAGTTCATGAGCTCCACCTTCGGCCAGCCGGAGTCGACCCGTGTGAACCTGGTGGAACTTCCCGACGACGCTGTGAGCTCTACCTGGGGACCGGAGATCGCCGCCATCGCCGGCAGCCGCTGGCCTGACCACAACAGCTATCGCCTGCTCGCCAATACCGTTTCGCGCCAGTGGTGGGGCAGCGAAATCTCTCCCGCGACCCTGAACGATGCCTGGATCACCAATGGCATGGCTCGCTATTCCGAGCTGATGTATATGGAAGACGCCAACGGCAAGAACTCGCTACAGACTGCCATCCCCGATATCTCCGCCGGCGCCCTGGCCTATGACACGGTGCCCATCTCCTCCATCGGCCGCCTGGACCCGTTCTCGCCGCAGTTCCAGTCCATGTCCTACGAGAAAGGCGCCATGGTCTATCACATGCTGCGCTGGGAGATCGGCAACGACAACTTCATCAAGTTCCTCCGCAACCTGCTGTCGGTCTATACCGACAAGAGTGTCCGGTCGAGCGATCTGCAAAGCCTGGCCGGAAAGATGAACCCGCAAGCCACCACGCTCGAAGCCTTCTTCGCCCAGTGGATCGACGGAACCGGAGCACCTGCCTTCCAGAACAAGTACACCGTCTTCCGTCTTGGCAGCTCGAAAGGCTTCCGCACCATCGGCCAGATTACCCAGGACCTCGACCTCTTCCGCATGCCAGTGGAGCTACGCATCGAGACCGACGGTAAGACAGAGATTCGCCGTATCGATGTCTCCGGATCCGAGTCGCAGTACACGGTCGAGACCTTCGGACGTCCGCGCCGCGTCACCATCGATCCCGAGAACTGGGTGTTGAAGTCCACTCCCGATCTTGCCGTGCGCGTCGCTGTTCTGCGCGGTCAGCAACAGGCTGCCCAGGGCGATCTGATCGCTGCGCTGAACGAGTACCAGAAGGCGCTCGACGCAAATAAGAACTCATCGCTCGCCAACTATCGCATCGGCGAGATTTTCTTCCTGCAGAAGAACTACCAGTCGGCGGCGAACGCCTTCCGCGATACCTTACGCGGAGACGGCGACCCCAAGTGGACCGAGGTCTGGAGCCACATCAAGCTAGGCAACATCTTCGACGTCACCGGTCAACGCGATCGCGCCGTCAATGAGTACCGCCTCGCCATCCAGACCAACGACAACACCCAGGGCGCCATCAACGAAGCCCGCGCACGCATGGCTTCCCCCTACAAGCGGGAGAAGACGGACGAATAAATCGGCGGTCATAATCTCCACTCAAAGTTCATCCTCGTGTGGAAATTACGACTGCCGTACTGAACCTATCCGTAAATGTGCTGAATAGAAGCAGACCAAGCAGGTCCCACTATTCATCCATATCGTTCGCGGTGAAGTCCTTCATGGTGTACGCAAGGGTGATATGGAAGCCATACACGCATGACCCCCATGGCACTTCATCCCGTGCATTACCGCCCGAGCAAGAATTTCATTTGTCATTTGCTCGTGATGTTGGTACAGTCGGTTTCTATTCAGTTCAAGAGTCTAGGCTCCGCTTGCCGTAAACACCTTTCCCAGATCTGAACAATGTAATTGCGTTTCAAGTAGCTGGATATCCGCAGCGTCGATCACGACTGCTCGGTGGACCAATCCATGCTCACGCTCTATGTGCAGGACTGCGTAATACCGGGCCTTTAAGTTCATTCTGGTTGTGACGAAAGAGGCTGTTGAAACCGGCGCGAACTGCGCCTGTTCTGCACTGCCTCTTGGAAAGAATCGGGGTAATCATGCAGAGAAAATGGATTCTTCTTTCGTTCGTTGGCGGCTTACTTGTCATCGCCTCATTGGCAGGTTTTTACCTGGTTAGGCGAACAGGCGCTCAGCCATTGCAGGCTGGCCTGCGGCAGTTTCCTTCAACGCTTTCACCACAGCTTCCTTACGATGTAAACGCCGCTCAGATCGAGGCGATGATGGCGGAGGTCCATCCGCAGAACGGCGGCGAGTACTCGCCCCACGACACAGAGCTTGTACTGAAAGCGCAACGGGAGTTTGACATCCTCTCGTGGCAGGCCTTCCTGGCGCTGAACTGGCCGCAACAGTCCTATGAGTCGCCAGAGTCGAGTCTTAATGCAGCGTCAGGTCAGCCTCTGTGGAGCTATTGGGTTCCGATCGAAAAGATCTTTCTGCCAAATGGCGCTCGGCCCCAATTCCCATGGAATCCTGCGCAACAGGTGAAGGACGCGGCAACCAATGGCATTTCTTTGACGATGACAAAGGCCGCATGGCGGCAGCAGGCCTCTGCCAGCGATAACTTTCAAGCCTTTTCCGGGCCGCTGGTTGACCAGAACGGCAAGTGGGCTCGCTATGAAGCACTGGTGGATCCAGAAGAGTACGAATACCTCTACAAGAACGAGCTCTATAGTATCGATGGCCAGATTCGCTTCAGCAATCAAGACGTCAACCAAAGCGAAGTCTCGATGCCGCTCAATTCCGGCAATAAGAAGCACGGATCAATCGAGATCAAGCTCTCCTGGAAGGAACTTGGAGCAAACGACGACCGGTCACGTTTCTATACGAAACGGGTTCGTGTTGAACTTTCCGAACCAACCAACGGTGGGCCGCCGCAGTACCGCACCATCGATGCAGGTCTCGTCGGGATGCATATTGCGATGCGCACCGAATCTTCTCCGGAGTGGATCTGGAGCACCTTCGAGCAGATCGACAATGTGCGTCAGAATCCCCTGGAACACGGCGGCCTGAGCCACGCGAACTTCATGAACCCTGCGCTGAAGAACGCTCCCGTGAACGTGCTTCCAGCAAAGAACGGTGATTGCACCAACGGCACGAACTGCCAGACCTGGTATGAGAACCTGACCACCACACCTGTCCAGACGTCTCGCGTACAGATCCCGCTTCAGCATGGCCTCAACCCCATCGATGACAAGATCAGCGAAGCCGTAGCGGAGCTGAACAAGCAGGTGCAGGCACTGCTTCACAGCCAGGGTTCTGTCTTTCAGTATTACGAGCTGATCGGAACGCAGTGGCCCGTACACAAATTCGCTCCCGCTTATGCCGGTGGCCAGGGCAGTGCCCCGGAGAGCATTACCAATAAAACTCCCGGCGACGTGGTTCCAGTCTTCCTGGTGAACACCACCATGGAAACCTACTTCCAGAAGGGCGGGCAAAACGCCGGCTGTCTGGAACAGGACGATCGTCTGCCCGACAACTGTACTGCTGACAGCACACCGGTGACAGGTACCGAGAGCTGCGTCGGTTGCCACTATTCCGCTGGCATCGCCACGGGTTGGAAACGAGACATGAACGGGAATCCTGTGATTGTCAACGGAGTAAAACAGCCGATTTATGGAGAGAACGGCCACTTCGGACGTTCGGCCCATGCCAGCTTCAGCTGGATGCTGCAGATTGAAACCAGTAAACAAAACCTTGGAGGGGAAGCAAGTACTCCGGCTCGAAAGCGTTTCTCAATGCATACACCCAATCGCCAACCGTAGAGCATTTTTCCCTGTAAGTGTAATGCTCTAGAACTCCAGATTGAAGAGCAGCAAAGGGGTCATTTCGCAATGAGTGTTGATTCAAGAGATTCCAGCTACCGCTATGTTCCCGTCGATGGCTTCAACCCGAACAGTGCAACAGGATGGACGTCATTCGGCAATGTAAGCCAATGCCTCTATGACAAAGGTGATGGGATCTTTACCCTGACCGGCACGGGATCGGGAGGCAGTCAGCCTCCCGAGCTCAAAATCTATGTGCTTGGGCCGGCGGCATTCCGTGTGCGCTTCAATCCCCAAAACGACTACAGCATGGATGGCTCTTTCGCTGTGGTCAACAAGGATCTGGGAGCACCGGCCGTCAACATTCTGCAAAATGACTCCGTCAAGCTTTCAGTGGATCTGGGCGCTCTGCGGCTCGATGTTCTCTTTCAGCCATTCACCGTGCAGGTGTACTGGAAGAGCCATCTCATCAGCACAGATGTAGCGCCGGGCCTCATCTATGTCGCCAACGGCGGCAACGCCGTCGCCAACTTCAAAACCTATCCTGCGAATGCCAACTACTTTGGCGCCGGAGAAAAGGGCGGCAACGACCTGCGGTTGAATGAAGCTGCCCTGACCTTCTTCAACTACGACAACTTCAAATACTGCGGCCAGAACACAGACGATCCTCCCGCGCCTAACGGCGATGGTTTCCTGAGAGTCATCCCTTACAACTCCAACTACAACGACCCCACGGTGCAGCCCGGGCCACTGAACTGGTCTGAACCTTTGTACAACTCAATTCCCTTCTTTCTTGAAGACAACCCGAATCCCCTTGATCAGGGCGGCCACCCCACCGGCGTTCCGTATGCCTATGGCATTCTGCTGGACAACGAGTCCCAGAGCTACATGAACTTCGGGGCAAGTTCCAGCTACAACGGAAATATGTACGGCAAGTACTTCTTCGGCGCACTCTACGGAGAGATCGATTATTACTTCATGGCCGGGGATGCCGCTCCGGATGTGCTGCGGCAATACTCAACGCTGGTAGGCCCGGCTGCTCTCGCTCCCATGTGGGCACTTGGAAACCACCAGGGATGCTACGGATATTACGACCAGGGCCGGGTGCTGAATGCGATTCAACAATACCGCGCAAGCAACATCCCGCTCGACGGCATGCACATCGATGTCGACTTCCAGAACAACTACCGCACCTTTACCGCCAGCCAGATGAAGTTCCCCAATGGAGGCGCCGACTGCTTCTCGCAGGCCGCGGCCCTGGGCGTCAAGTGCAGTACGAATATCACCGGAATCGTGACGATTCAGCCTCTCGATGAAAACGGCAATGCCACGCCGTATTCCGTACTGCAATCCGGACTGGCTATCAATGCCTTTGTGCAGGACAATCGCGCGGAAGGCCAGGGACCGGCTTATCCAAAGCCCTTCGTCACCAATGAGAGCTATGGAGTGAACTACGGATTCAATCCATATCCATCGCCAGGCGCTCCTTACAATCCCGGTCCCGGAACTGCACTGGGAACCTATGGCTACTACGCGGACCTCGGCCAACTGCAGTTCCGCGATTGGTGGGGTGAACAATACAAGCCTCTGCTCGATGCCGGCCTGGAGATGGTATGGCAGGACATGACCGATCCTGCAACGCAACCCAGTGTCGGCGACTCGGCGCCTTATAAGACACTCCCGCTCAACGTGTTGATGTTCGACTACACGCAGAACAAGATGGTGCCCAGCGCCGAGATCCACAACGTGTTTGCGCTCAACCTGATCAGCGCAACCCATACGGGCATGATCAGGCTTCGCAAAGCGGCAGGTGTAGACAAACGGCCATTCATCATCGCCCGCGGCGGCTACGCGGGAGTTCATCGTTACGCTGCGAGCTGGACCGGCGACTCTGCGTCTGATTGGAACTTCCTCTCCATCCTGATCCCGGAGATTCTCAACTTCGGCCTCTCGGGTCAACCAATGTCAGGCGCGGATATAGGAGGCTTTGCGACCAGCTCTGCCGGAGGCTCCGCGAACGGTACTGGGCCAAATGGCGTCACCAATCCCGACCTGATGGCACGCTGGACTACGGTGAGCGCCTTCATCGGCTGGTGCCGCAATCACTA
>JAEKKE010000158.1 GCA_019510535.1 Acidobacteriota bacterium | reverse complement strand
CGGATCGTCACCGACGAACTTCTCGTAGATCTCAAGAATTCCCTCGAGCTTGTGCTGGCGCTCGGGTGCCAGGTGCGAGACGTCAAGGTAGACCATCGGCTGGCCTTCAAGGACCATGCCATGCTCGTACACCACCTTGTGAATGGCGCGCGTCGCAACGTCACGCGGGACGAGGTTGCCGTACTTCGGATACCACTCTTCCAGGAAGTACCAGCGCTCGGTCTCCGGGATGGAGTTCGGCTGGCGCTTGTCGTTCCGGTCCTTCGGCACCCATACGCGGCCACCTTCACCGCGGGCCGACTCTGACATCAGGCGCAGCTTGTCTTCACCGGGGATCGCGGTCGGGTGCACCTGGATGAACTCACCGTTCGCGTAGTAAGCGCCCTGCTGATAGAGAGCAGCCTGGGCGGAACCGGTGCAGACCACCGAATTGGTCGACTTGCCGAAGATGGCGCCATTGCCGCCGGTGCAGATAATGATGGCGTCGGCGGGGAAGGTCTTCAGCTCCATGGAGCGAAGGTTCATGGCCACGATGCCGCGGCAGGCTCCCTTGGTGTCGAGAATGGCTGACAGAAACTCCCAGCCCTCATACTTCTGGACCTTACCTTCTGACTCGTAGCGGCGGACCTGCTCGTCCAGGGCGTAAAGAAGCTGCTGGCCGGTGGTGGCGCCTGCGAAGGCGGTGCGGTGATAGAGCGTTCCACCGAAACGGCGGAAGTCCAGCAGGCCCTCGGGAGTGCGATTGAACGGCACGCCCATGCGATCCAGAAGGTCGATGATGGCCGGTCCCTGTTCGCACATTGCCTTGACGGGCGTTTGGTTGGCGAGGAAGTCACCGCCGTAGATGGTGTCGTCGAAGTGCTTGAACGGTGTGTCGCCTTCGCCCTTCAGGTTCTTGGCGGAGTTGATGCCGCCCTGCGCACACACGGAGTGCGAGCGCTTCACCGGAACGATAGAGAAGAGGTCGACCTTACCGCCGGCTTCGGCGATCTTGATGACAGCGGAGAGACCGGCAAGTCCGCCGCCAACGACAATAATCCTGGGTGTAGCTGCAGCCATAGTCTTGTGTGTGTCCTTCTTCGAGTTACTGCTGCGGTGGAACCGTAGGTGCGACGACGTTGTCGTACTGCGCAGGCATTACGTCGTCGGGCGAATATGGGCGGCTGTAGGCCACGGTAAAGATGCTCACCAGGCCCATAATGCAGAGTGCCGCTCCGCCGATGGTGCAGACCCAGCCGAAGCGTCTGCGGGCGACGTTGCCCGGCGTGATGCCCCATTTGGCGGCAAAGAGCCAGATGCCGTAGGCGAAGTGCCAGCAGGTGGCGATCATCGCAATCACATAGACAGGAATCGCATACCAGTGCGACAGCAGTTCGAACTGGACTTTGGCGTAGGCAAGCCCGGGATGCTCCGGAAGGCTCACACCCATGAAGCGCTGGGTCAGCACGTGATAGAGGATGTAGGCGAACGCAATCAAACCCGTGACGCGCTGAGAGAGGTACATCCAATTCCCAGCCCACGGATAAACATTCACGTTGGTGCGTCCTCGAACGGCGATGAAGACGCCGTAAAGCGCGTGGTAAAGCAGCGGAATAAAGATCAGGCCCCACTCCAGCACCCGGACAAGCGGCAGGCCATTCAGAAACTTGACCTGTTGCGCGTAAGCCAGCGGACCGTTGACGACCTCGAAATTCGAAACAATGTGCTCGATAAGGAAGGCCCCGATCGGGACAATGCCGGTCAGCGAGTGCAGACGGCGCCAGAGAAAGGAGTTGCCTTCACCCGCGCGGAGCGGCTGAACGCCCTTCAACTGCGGGGTGGCGGGCGGTGCTGAGGCGGTTGTCGCCATAATGAGAGGTCGCTCCTCTTAATACGAATGTCAGCCTGAAGCTGCGGCAACCGTATTATTCCGCCCCTGGAAAACCGGGGTCAAGGAAAAGCAGCCTCTCATGTGCGATTATCGGAAAAATGTGCGAATTTTGTGGTGTACCAATTTTGGTGCACTTTTCATCGACTGTTCTTTTGCCGCTGAACGCCTGTTGACGTATTCCGGGCGACCTTAGGGACGGAGGGCCTGACCGATGTCAAGCGTCATTACCTGTAGCTGGAAAGAACGTGTGAATACCCGGGTGTTCCGGAGCGGTGTCTCGTTGCACAGCCATACGAACCAGTCCAAGGAGACGCTGAACTTTATCGCCGCGATGGGCAACAAGATTCCCTGGCTGGAGAAGTTTGTCCGCTCGCGGGAAGAAAAATGCGCAGGCGAATATGGCCTGAAGCTGGACTTTGACCGCGCCTACTGGACGCCGCCCCTGACGCCGATGCAGTCGCTGGACCTGGAGCGCGGACAGATTGAAAACGGACTGCAACTGTCAGGGATGGTCTCCATCAGCGACCACGACGACATTAACGCTCCTCTGCTGCTGCGCGCTACCAATGCGGCTGAAGATCTGCCGATCAGCGTGGAGTGGAGCGCTCCGTTTGGAATCACGACCTTCCATCTGGGAATCCACAACCTGCCGGCGGGGACCTGCCAGCAGTGGATGTCCCGGATGGAGGCCCTGACCGCTACGCCGAACGAGCAGGAACTGCGCTCGATCCTGGCGGAGCTGCACGAGATCAAGCAGGTTCTGATCATCTTCAATCACCCTCTGTGGGACCTGTACGACATCGGAGCCGAGCGCCATCTCATCGAGGTTGAGCGGTTCCTGCGTGACTGCGGCGGCTTTGTCCACGCTCTGGAGCTGAACGGTCTGCGCAACTGGCACGAGAACCGGGACGTGATTGCTCTCGCGGGGCGCTGGGGCATGCTCCTGATCAGCGGCGGTGACCGCCACGGTACGGAGCCGAATGCGAACGTCAACCTGACGCGCGCGGCCAGCTTTGCGGAGTTCGTGCAGGAGGTTCGGGTGGAGCGCGTGAGCCACGTTCACTTCATGCCGCAGTACGCCGAGCCCTGGAAGCACCGCGTTCTGGAATCCACGCTGGCTGCCATCCGCAACTATCCGGAGTTCCCGGAAGGTTCCCGCAGGTGGGATGAGCGGGTCTTCCACCCGGATGCGAATGGTGTCATGCAGCCGGTCTCGGCAATGTGGCAGAAGGGACGGGCGCCCTGGTACCTCGGCGCCAGCCTGACAGCGGTGCGCATGATGGGGTCGGCGCCTTTCTGGCACGGCCTGCGCATGGCCTGGAGCGAGGCGGAACCGGAGTTCAAGCTGGCAGAGTAGGACGACCCCTAGGTATCGAGTTGTCGCAACAGCGACTCAAAGGCTCGGCCGCGATGGCTGAGCCTTTGTTTTTGTTCGATGGGAACCTCCGCCATCGTCTGGTTCAGCTCCGGCAGAAAGAACAGCGGGTCATAGCCGAAGCCGTTCTCTCCACGCGGCGCCTGCAGAATGACACCGTCGACGGAGCCCTCCGCTGTCTGTAATAGCTCTCCATCGCGTGCCAGGGCAAGTACGCACCGGTAACGCCCCTGACGGCAAGTCTCGGGAATGCCGTCCAGGGCATGCAGCAGCGCGGCGTTGTTGCGTTCATCCTTGGTGGAGCCGGGTGTGGGAGGGAAGTGCTGGTCTTCGGCGTAGCGCGCCGAACGTACTCCAGGAGCAGCATTCAGGCATTGGACCTCGAGTCCGGAGTCGTCAGCCAGCACCAGCAACCCCGGAGCACGCATGGAGTAATACAGGGCCTTGGAAACGGCATTGCCTTCAAAGGTCGTCTCATCCTCCGGCGCCTCGGGGATGGAGGCCATCCCGGGCAAGGTGTCAATGGCCGTGCCGTGCTGAACAGCGATTGCCGCGAAGTCGCGCAGTTTTCCGGCATTGGTAGTTGCGAGATAGATGGTCATGCTTTCTTGGAATGGAGCCGCCCACGCTTGATGCTAAGCGAAGCCGAGGGTCGGTGCAGGAAAGCGACACGGTCCTCTGACTAATAATCGCTCTGAAAGGGGCTACCTTGACCTCGATGACAATTAGCTCATGATGCCGCACCGGTTCTCCAGTAAGCCCCTTGCAACGCCCGACTTCAGGCGTTCGATGA
This sequence comes from Acidobacteriota bacterium, assembly GCA_019510535.1. Lineage (GTDB taxonomy): Bacteria > Acidobacteriota > Terriglobia > Terriglobales > Acidobacteriaceae > Terriglobus. The sequence goes on along the minus strand of JAEKKE010000158.1, from coordinate 18,955 downwards.
CACGCCTAGGGTGTGGAACGTGGTAACGCATCTCTTACGATGCCGGGTTCGCTGGCCGACGCTGTCGACGCTTCCTTGTGAGGCCGACGAGGAGCAGGGGCCATCGGAGGCGGAGGCGGAGCGGAGGTAAGCTGCAGCACCACAATGTCGACGCGACGGTTCTGTGCGCGGCCGGCTTCTGTTTCATTGGAGGCTACTGGGTGGTACTCCGCATATCCTGCGGCAGAGATCATCGCCGGATCGAACCTGGCGCGGGTCAGCATCTCACGGGCAATCGCCGAGGCGCGTGCCGACGAGAGCTCCCAGTTGGAGGCAAACTGCGCTGTGTGGATTGGGCGGTTGTCGCTGTGTCCTTCTACACGGATCTTCATGTTCGTAGGAAGAGCCGCGATGATACCGTCCAGCATCCCCTGCGAGTCCATCCGAAGCTCGGCGGAGCCGGAAGGGAAGAAGCCTCCCTCCTGCAGAGAGATGGTCAACCCGTCAGCCGCCTGGTGAATCGAGATGGCGCCCGCTGAGATCTGCTTGGCAGCAGCCCGTTCGATCGCCTTGCGAACCTGTGCTGCAACGTCCCGCCCGTCACCGTTTCCATTGCCGTTACCACTTCCAAACTCGGCTGCCGTCGGCAGCGGCATCTCAATCGGCTTGGTATCGACACCGGCGCCGCCATCGGTCAGGGCAGGCGTCGCCGAGTGCATATCGAAGATACGCGTATCGGAGAAGGCTGCCTTAATCGCCGCAGCCATCTGCTTTTCCTTCTTCTTGTCGCTCTGCGATGAGGCGAAGAGTACGACAAAGAAGGCGAACAGCAGAGTGATGAAGTCCGCGTAAGAGACGAGCCAGCGTTCGTGATTGACGTGTTCGGCGTGTTTCTTCTTACCCATGGCGTTATGCCTTTTGTTCCGCGTGACCCGGTTCCATCAGGAAGGTGCGAAGCTTGGTTTCCATCATGCGGGGGTTCATACCCTCCAGAATGCTGACGACGCCCTCGAGCATCATCTCCTTGATCATGGTCTCCTCGCGGTGGCGGATCTTCAGCTTACCGGCGGCAGGGAGACAGATAAGGTTGGCCAGTCCCACACCATAGATGGTTGCAACGAAGGCGACGGCGATACCACGGCCCACCTCGTCGATGTTGTCGAGGTGCTGCATGACCTGAATCAGGCCGAGTACGGCGCCGATGATGCCGACGGTAGGGGCGAATCCGCCAGCCGACTCGAAGACCTGGGGAATCTTTTCCTCGATCTCGCTCTTGTTGTCGAGCTCGAGCTGCATGATCTTGCGGAGCTCGGTCGGCTCGGTGCCGTCTACGGCAAGCATCATCGCCTGTTTAAGGAAGGGATCGGTCACCTTAGCCAATTCTGTATCCAGGGAGACGATGCCTTCTTTGCGGGCTTTATTGGCAAAATCCACCAGTTGTTTGACCAGCGCCTGGCTATCCGCTCCCTTATGCAGAAACACAGAGGCGACCTTTTTAAGGGCGCCTAGGAAGATGCTGAGGGGAAATTGCAGCATAACGGCGCCGGCGGTGCCGCCAACGACAATCATGGCCGCGGTCGGCTGCGTGATCTGGGCGAGTTGGCCGCCTTCGATCATCATGCCGCCCAGAATGCCGAGTAGGGCCAGAACAATACCTGCAACGCTTGCGATGTCCATATCTATTCCTTTTAGCGAGAGGTCTCTTCAATGTTGTGGGCGAACTTTGCCGCCAGCGCGTCCGCGGCTGTCGGCCAGGTGGAGCGGAGCAGGCTGGCCTTATATTGATGGGCCAGATCGATGACCTGCTGGCAGCTTTCGCGGACGATGATCTTTTCGTTGGTCACCAGGGTGATGACCGTGTCCGGGGAGGCCTCAATGTACTTAATAAGGTCCGCATTTATGTAGAGAGCGTGACCGTTCAGGCGTGCGAGCTCAATCATGGGGATCTAACTCCGTTATTCCTGTTTGTTATCGGCCATTGGGGGCAACGCATTACTTTTGTGTACTTTTACATTTCTGGCTAATGTTCTTTCGGGACAGACCGATGAGGTAGGTGAACGCGGAGCCTTCCGCGAGGTGCCAATCGCAAGAGAGGACACCAGGCAGGCAAAGCGCAATTCTTTCTTGACGTATTAAAGGAGTGAATACCAATGTCCCTGAGTGTCCTTAACAACATCGCTGCTCTCTACGCGCAGAACAACCTCGCGTCGACCCAGAAGAACCTGCAGAACACCCTGACGCAGCTCTCTTCCGGTTCGCGCATCAACTCCGGCTCCGATGACGCCGCCGGTCTGGCCCTGGCTGATGGCCTCCACGCCAACGTTGCCGCTCTGAACCAGTCGGCTCGTAACGCCAGCGACGGTATCGGTCTGCTGCAGACCGCTGACGGCGCCCTCTCGCAGGTCACCAACCTTCTGAACCGCGCTGTGACCCTGGCGACCCAGGCTGCCAACGGCACCCTGAACAACTCCCAGGTCAGCGCTGCAAACCAGGAGTATCAGAACATTCTGTCGGAAATCGGCAACATCGGTTCATCGACGAACTTCAACGGCAACGCGGTATTCTCCAGCTCGGCAACCACGATCTTCGTCTCTGACGGCACCAGCTCGGGTGCGACGGTATTCAGCGACACGACCGGCGCTCTCAGCACCGCTCATGTGGGTCTGAATGCGGCTGGTACCAGCGTAGACTTTACTGCTACCGCTGTCGCCACCCTGACGGCCTCCACCGCTCAGACCGTTCTTACCAACCTGACCTCCGCCATCGCCGGTGTCGCTTATCAGCGCGGTCAGATCGGCGCGAACATCAACCAGCTCTCGGCTGCTTCGTCGGTTGCGACCTCGCAGTCTGAGAACCTGACCTCTGCCGAGTCCAGCATCCGCTCCACGGACTACGCCACCGCGACCAGCGAACTGGCCAAGTTCCAGGTGCTGAGCCAGACCGGTATCAGCGCCCTGGCGCAGGCAAACCAGACGCAGCAGCAGGTTCTGAAGCTCCTGCAATAATCAACTTCCTCAACAAGGCGGGCGGGTCTTTACGACTCGTCCGCCGATTTTCTTGCAGGAACTTAATTCCCCTCTGGTTGAGTTTGGTCACTAACGTGCCATTACCAGGGTTAGAACACACATTATGGGTACAGTCGGCTTAGCATTCGGTTCCGCTACCAGCGGCCAGGGCTTCGATGTCGCGACGACGGTTTCGTCAATCGTCTCCATTCGCCAGGGCGTCGAGACTGCGTGGAAGAATCAGCTCACCGCGCTGCAGGGCCAGGACACTGTCCTGTCGCAGATCGGCACCGATCTGTCGACGATGTATAGCGCTCTGACGAGCCTGACGGACTTCAGCGGCGTCATGGCCCAAAAGCAGGGCTCCAGTTCTGACAACAACATTCTTTCTCTGTCTTCGGCCTCCAGCACAGCCACGGCCGGCAGCCACAGCGTTGTAGTGACATCGCTGGCGAAGACTTCGTCCATGTACACCAGCCAGCTTTCCAGCTCCACCGCATCCATCAGCGGGTCTCTTACCTTCCAGGTAGGAAGCGGAACAGCACAGACAGTCGACGTCGCCTCAGGCTCAACGCTTGCCGATTATGCAAAGGCGATCAATCTCGCCGGCATCGGCGTACGTGCTTCCGTGATTACGGACTCAAGCGGATCGCGACTCTCGTTCGTGAGTCAGACCAGCGGAGCGGCGGGCCAGTTGACCGTCACCGGCAGTTTGAGCGATGGCAGTGGAAACGCGCTCACCATCAATCAAGGCCAGACAGGCAGCGATGCCCAGCTTACCGTGGATGGTGTTGGGGTCACCAGTAGCTCCAATACGGTCTCCGGGGCGATTCCAGGTGTTTCCTTCCAGCTTGTCTCGGCGGATCCGTTGTCTACCGTTCAGGTAGTGATTGCCAATGACAACAGCTCTATCGAGACCGCCTTCAGCACCTTCGTCAGCGCGTACAACACCGTAGCGAAGGAACTTGCTGTGCAATCAAAGGTAGTCTCAGGTAGTACAGCGCCGCCTCTGTCTGGAACATCGACGCTTTCGATGTTGCAGCAGGCGCTATCAGGCGCTCTGTTCGGCGGTACCAGCACCGGCTCGATCAAGAGCATCGATCAACTCGGCATCACTGTCGCGAAGGATGGAACTCTCAGTCTTGATACCACAGCGCTTGAGTCCACGCTTAACACCAACTTCGATGATGTAGTGGGATTTCTGCAGAACTCTGACAGCTTTGGGCAAAACTTCAAATCTGTTGTTGACGGACTAGGATCGACCTCGACAAAAGGCGTGGTCTATCTGGCTCAGCAGGAAAATACGGCAAAAGAGAAGGCTCTTAACAACAGCATCTCTAATGAAGACGACCGAATTGCCGATTTTAAGACTAGGCTCACGAGCCAGTTGACTGCAGCGAACCAGATCCTCCAGTCAATCCCGGCACAGATCGATCAGATCGACAAGATCTATTCGGCTCTTACCGGTTACAACACGAAGGGATAACCCATGAACGGATATCAGCAGCAGTCTCTCGCCGGAGCTACCGGCATCGATCTCGTCGTGGCACTGTACGATGGTGTGCTTCGCTATCTTTATCGCGCCGTGCAGTGTGTGGATGAGGACGATGTTTACGGCCGCCGTATGGCCGTGAAGCGGGTAACCGATATCTTCATCTATCTGCAGAGCACGCTCCGTACAGACGTCTGCGTCAAGACGACAACGTCTCTCGCCGATTTCTACGCTGCCATGTTCCAGCTCACGCTGGAAGCCTCCTACTACAACTCGAAGGAAACCTTCGAAGAGGTTATTCAGTGCGTGCGTGATGTGCGTGATGCATGGGCGATCGCGGCACGCGATCCTGAGGCGCAGGCTGTGCTTCCGCGCGATCTTCGTTCGCGTGAGGGACAGATGGTTCCGGCTGTGGTGGCCCAGGCTCAGATGGCCGAGAGCGGTGGACATGCCAGCGCGCGGTGGAGCGCCTAAGCTCAGACGATTCCAAAGTTTTTGAATGAAAGAAGAACGCATCGAGCGGAGCTCGATGCGTTCTTCTTTGCGGGTAGCGAAAGTCGGTGAGAGCATGGGCGTCACAGCCCGCCGTTACGGTGCATCCGATCTTTGTGCCGACCACATACGGAGAATCAAGCGCTGAAGGCGGCCTAGGGACACCAAGCCCACAGGCTTATAAGGCATTGGACCGAAGCCCACGGCTCCCACCTAAGCGGTGACGGCGATCTCTTCTTCGAGCTGCTGCTTCTCAAACAAGCTGGTGTAATACCCGCCTTTCATCAGCAACTCTTCGTGGGTGCCGAGCTCGGCGATACGTCCATCGATGAGAACCGCAATCTGGTCGGCGTTTGCAGCAGTTGAGACACGATGCGAGATGAAGATGGTCGTGCGGTCCTGCATCTCCTGCTTGAGGCCGCTCAGGATGCGCTCTTCCGTGTAAGTGTCGACGGATGCAAGCGCATCATCCAGAATCAAGATGCGTGGTTCCCGAATCAAAGCGCGTGCAATAGCGGTGCGCTGTTTCTGGCCGCCCGAAAGGGTGATGCCACGCTCACCCACGACGGTATCGAATCCGTTGGGAAATTCCTGGATCTCTTTTGCGATGTGGGCTGTGGTGGCGGCGTGCACGATCTGTTCGTCCGTGGCGTCCTGCACACCGAAAGCGATGTTTTCCCGGATGCTCTCCGAAAAGAGGAAGGTCTCCTGGGGGACGAAGCCGATATTGGAGCGCAAGACATCCAGAGGATAGTGACGGATGGGAACGCCGTCGATCAGTACCTGGTTTCCCTTCGCATCCAGAAGGCGCGGAATCAGATGCACCAGGGTCGACTTGCCCGAGCCGGTCGGACCGACGATCGCGAGTGAAGAGCCTGCCGGTATCGTCAGGTTGATATCGTGCAGCACCGCGGCATTGGAGCCGTAGGCAAAGCTGAGGTTTCGGAACTCAATATCGCCACGCAGCTTCAGATCGGCTGCGATCGTCGAATCTACAGCGGAGTCGTCGATCGTTGGAACCCACTTCAACAGCTCGTCGATGCGCACAACCGAGGCGGTTCCGCGCTGGAAGAGGTTGACGACCCAGCCCAGCGCGATCATCGGCCAGGTAAGCTGCACGATGATGATGGCAAAGGCGGTGAAGTTTCCAGCGGAGACGTGTCCTTTCACCACTTCATGGCCGCCCACGAGCAGCGTGATGACCATGGCGAAGCCGAGAACAAACTCAAGCGTGGGCCACAGCATGGACATCAGCCGGACCAAAAGCAGGCTACGGCGGATGTACTCCTGATTGGCCGTCTCCCATGAGGCGATCTCCGCCTCTTCCTGCGCAAAGGCGCGGATAAAGCGGGCGCCGGAGAAGTTCTCTTGGGCCTTGGCGGAGATCTCAGAGAACATGGCCTGAATACGCTCGAACCTTGTGTGGATCCGGCTGCCGAAGTACTGCACCACCACAGACGCAATGGGCAGAGGAACGAAGGCGCACAACGTGATCCACGGGCTGATCTTCAACATGTAGGGAAGCGCGGCCGCGGTGAAGACCACGGTATTGGCGCTGTACATGATGGCTGGGCCCAGAAGCTGGCGCACGGCGTTGAGATCATTGGTCGTGCGCGCCATGATGTCGCCCGTGCGGTGTTGATGATAGAAGCTGGGCGGCTGTCGCAGCAGGTTTTCAAAGAGATCGTTGCGCAGGTCGAACTCGATCTCGCGGCTGGCGCCGATGACGATCTGCCGCATCAGGTAAAGAAATACAGCGCTCAGCGCCGCGACGCCAAAGAGCAACAGGCCATGATGGAAGATCTTGTCCCGGGTCACTCCCAGGCGCATGTCATCTACGGCCGAGCCGATGATCTTCGGCAGCGTAATTTTGCTGGCGTTATAAAGAACGGTCACCACCGCACCCGTCGCCAGCTGCCGGCGATAGCGCTTCAGGTAAGGGAACAGTGGTGACAGACGTTCAAACATCAGCTTTGGGCGATCTCCTGCTTACTTTGGCTGCTCCGAAGTAGATGCGGGAGGCGGGGTAGAAGGTGCAGGTTGTGCGGGCTGTGCAGGCGGCTCCGGTGGAGTAGCGGACTGCGAGATCAGTTCGATGTCGAAGACCAGGGGGCTTTTGGGCGGAATCGGGCCGCGGCCGGCGGCTCCGTAGGCGAGCTGCCAGGGGACAAGGATGCGGCGTTTGCCGCCGACGTGCATCCCCTCGAAGCCGGTATCCCAGCCCATAATGACGCGCCGGGCGCCGTAGGGAAAGACGAACGGCTGGCCGCGGTCTACCGACGAGTCAAACTTGGTGCCGTCTGGCAGCCAGCCGGTGTAGTGCACGGTGTAGAACTTCTCATCTTCCGCGAGTGGACCGTCACCGATTTTGGTGTCGATGTAGGTCAGTGCGTAAAGGGTTTGGGGTGTTCCTGTGACTTCTGGGGCTCCCTTGGGGTTGAAGGCCGCGTTGGCGGTGGGAGCAGCGGCGGAAGCCTTCGTCGCCGTGCCTGCGGGTTTACGGGCGGCGGTGGTGGCCGGGCGGTGGGTTGCAGGAGAGGTCGCCGGCTTTGGGGTGGTAGCTCCGCTCTGTGCCAGAACGGCGGAAGTGGTGAGGGCGAGGCCGAAAACAGCAATTTTCACGGTGGGGATAAGCTCCTTGGGCGCGTCCAGTTAAATGTATCGGATATGACACACCCTAGGGTCTTTATCCGAACTTAGGTCGGGGTCCGGAGCAGGAGGTAGGCTCCGGCGAAGGTAAACAGGATATCCGGCGACCAGGCGGCCAGCATCGGAGGCAGCGTATTCACGTTCCCCATCGCCTCAAAGAGTCCCGCAATGACCCAATAGGCAATGGCCAGACCGATGGCGGCGGCAATGCCTGCCAGTGACCCTCTGCGGCCCATGGAGAGCGCAAACGGGATCGCCAGGATCGCCATCACCAGGGTCACCAGAGGGTACGCGATCTTGTGGTTCAACTGCACCCGCAGCCGCATGGTGTCAAAGCCAGACTGTTTCAGGTCGTTGATGTACCGCGTCAGATCCGCGAACGACATCTCCTGAGCCGCGACGAACTCCTTCTTGAAGTAGTTGGGTTGTTCGTGGATCTCGGGGAAGAGGGAGACGGTGAACGGCTGATAGGTAGCGACTGCCTCTTTGTCGAAGGTGCGTTGCCAGCCGCTCTCAAAGATCCATTGATGGGCGCTCTGATCCCAGTGCGCGCTGGTAGCGAAGATGCGGCGCTGCAGTACGAAGGTTCCGGGCTGGAACTCGAAGACGGTCAGGTTCGCGAACGAATTCATGTCCGGGTTGAAGAACTGGTAGTAGAAGATACGGACCGGATCCTCGCCGCCGTTCGTCTGACCTGTAATCCATTTTCGGTCCGGACGTGAAAAGGTTTGCGCCGGCCGTGCTTTGATGACCGAGCGCAGGGCTTCCTGCCGTTTGTTCGCGGTGGGAAGGTAGAACTCGTCGAAAGTAAACAGCAGCGCCGCCAACACTGCCGCGAGCACGAGGACCGGCGCCGCGATGCGGTAGAGCGAGATGCCGGTGGCCTTCATGGCCGTGATCTCACTGGTGCGGTTCAATGCGCCGAAGGTGACCAGAACGGCGATCAGGGCGCACAGCGGAGCCAGGTTGTAGAGCATGTAGGGGATCAGGTTCAGCAGGTAGTCACCCACCGTAACGAGCGGCGTACGGTTGCGGATGATATCTCCCACCAGCTCAAAGAAGCTGAAGATCAGCGACAATGCCACGAACGACGAGAGTACCAGGACAAAGTTGGCGACAAACTGCCGCATGACGTAGTCGTCCAGCAGCAAAGGGAAGCCCCAGATAGTCTTACGCGCACCGCGGTCTGTCGAGACTATCTCGGTCTGTTCGGTTTGTGACTCCTGCGTCTTACCCCGCTTCAGACGGGCAGCTATCCACTGTCCGATGCCGGCAAGCCGGCCCAGGGGGATGGTCTCCACTGAAAGTCTCCACAGTAGAAAAGTGCCTGCGAGTGCAAAGACGAGATTGGCTGCCCATATGCCCACTACGACGGGTAACTTGCCTTGTCGTGCGACCGCTTCTCCGATGGAGGAGAGCAGGTAGTAGATGAAGACCAACAGGATGGTCAGCACAAAGCCCGTCGACTTACCGCCACGGCGTGACGACAGGCCAAGAGGCACACCCACCAAGACCAGCACAAAGCAGGCGAAGGGATAGGAGAAGCGCTTCTGTAGCTCGATACGCCGCAGAATCCGATCGGGCGCACTGGCGCGCATTAGCTCCTTGAGCGGCATCGCCAGCAGGGGAGTATTGCGCCGAGTGATGTGCGTGTCATCAGACGCTCCGGCGCTGATCGGCAAGTCGCTCTCCGTAAAGGTGGAGATGTTGTACTGGTTCGGATCGTTGACGGCGATCTGATGCTGACCGCCCGCATGCAGGGTCATGTGGAGGGTCTGGTTTCCGCCGTTGACCACGACCGCTTCGGTTGCAGTGGTGATGAGCGGCGAGGCAGGATGCGCCAGGTCGGCAAGAAAGACGTTCTTCCACTGCGCTGCACCGACGCCGGGCACGACATCCTGGACATAGAGGACGTAATCCTTAAAGTCCTCATAGAAGACGCGGGGCTGCACCTCGAAGCTGACCTGCGACTGTTTCAACTCGTTCTCGATCTGGATGAGCGCGGAGGCCGCGCGCGGTGCGAGATAGAGAGAATTGGCGAGTCCGAGAGAAAAAGCTCCGACCGCGACGATAGAGACGATGCGGGTGAAATCCAGCACGCCGACACCGCTGGCTCGCATCGCCGTGACTTCAGAGTCGGCCGCGAGCCGCGATAGGCCGAGCAGAACACCGACCAGAACAGACATGGGCAGTGTGAGCGTGAGCGTATTGGGAATGGTGTAGAGAAAGATGCGGAAGACGTCTGTCAGGGGCGCCGAACCGCGCACGACCAGCTCAAGAATCTTTTCCAGGTCGCGCATGAAAAGCACGAAGGTAAAAAGTGCGCCGCCGAGAAGGGCGTGTGAGAGCAACTCACGCAGAATGTAGCGGGTCAGAATGCGCACGGCTATAAGTGTACCGAGGAAGGCCAGATGGTCGCGCGTTACTGGCAAAAAACTGAGGCCCGCAGATGCGGGCCTCAATGAGATAGATGGTACTTGTTCTAGCTGCCGGCGGGCCGGGGATCTTTCGGATCCCACTGTGCGATCAGGACCTTCTTGGCGAGACCAAGTTTCTCCAACACCCAAATGCCGTAGTAGTTGATATCGAACTCGTACCAGCGCAGGCCGTGACGGGCGCTTACCGGGTGAGCGTGATGGTTGTTGTGCCAGCCTTCGCCGCCGGTCAGCAGAGCGACCCACCAGTTGTTGCGGGAGTCGTCGCGAGTCTCGAAGCGGCGCGCTCCCCACAGGTGCGTTGCCGAGTTGACCAGCCAGGTGGAGTGCAGGCCAAGCACTGTACGGAGGAAGATGCCCCACAGCACCATCGACCAACCGCCGATGGCGTAGCAGATGGCGGCAGCGGTGGCGATCGAGAGCCAGTGGTACTTCGACATGAAGACCTGGAAACGGTCCCTGGTCAGGTCTGGCGCATAGCGAGCCAGCATCGCGGTGTGCGTATGCAGGGTGCGGCCGGAGATGATCCAGCCGGCATGGGCCCACCATGTGCCGTCGTGCGGCGTGTGCGGGTCGCCCTCGTGATCGCTGAGCTGGTGATGGACACGATGTGTCGCTACCCAGAAGATTGGTCCGCCTTCAAGGGCGAGTGTGCCGCAGATGGTCAGGCAGTACTCCAGCCACTTGGGAACCTTGTATCCGCGGTGTGTCAGCAGGCGGTGATAGCACATGCCGATGCCGACATTGATGGCGAGGAAGTACAGCACCACGAATGCGGCCAGGTTCTTCCACGAGAAACAGAAGAGCGCGGCAATCGCTCCCACATGGAACGCGCCCATGAAGATGGACGTGATCCAATTGATCTTTCCACCCTGGGCGGCGCGGCCCATCAAAACGTCGGTGTTGGGCCGAGTCTTCAACAGGGGCGGACTTACCAGGAAGGACTGCGGTGCGGTAGACGTGCTGTTAATCGTCTCTACTTCCGAGGTCGGTGGGAGTACGGTATTTGCCAAAATCTGTTCCTTTAAATGGAGACAACCTTGTTTAACAGTATCAGCGTTAGCACAGAATTGCTGTGATTCCGGTCATTTCTTTCCGGTCCCAGAAACAAATAGGGAAACCCCTGATTCTATTGACTTACCTTGTGGGAAGGGGTAGCTTGCAATCTCTACGATCAGTTTGTTTGAACGGAGGGCCACGATTTTGGGCACCGCATTCACTCCGCATGCCGGTATTACAGCTCGTTTCCCGGAGCTGAAGCCTGCATTGACCCCACAGGCGGCAATGGTGGAAGCCAATCGCTGCCTGAACTGCTTTGACGCGCCTTGTACCTCTGCCTGCCCCACACACATTGACGTTCCGCGCTTCATCAAAAAGATCGCCTCGGGCAATGTCGCTGGCTCTGCCCGCAGCATTCTTGAAGCGAATGTGCTGGGGGGAAGTTGTGCCCGCGTGTGTCCGGTGGAGGTGCTCTGCGAAGGTTCCTGCGTGATGCATCACCGCGCTGAGAAGCCGATTATGATCGGCCGGCTGCAGCGCTATGCCATGGATAACTTTTATGGACGCGGGCTGCAAATTCCCGTTCGTCAGCGTCCTGAGCTGCCACTGCGAGTCGCCTGTGTCGGCGGCGGCCCTGCGAGCCTGGGCTGCGCCGCTGAGCTTCGCCAAGCCGGTGTGCAGGTAACGGTCTTCGACAAGCGGGATCTCGCCGGAGGCTTGAATACCTATGGAGTGGCGGAGTACAAACTGCGCGTCAGCGAATCTCTGCGCGAGATAGAGGCGATCCAATCCATGGGCGTGGAGATTCTGCAGCGTGAGATCGGGCTCGAGGATTTCGCGACCCTGGAGCGGGAGTTCGACGCGATCTTTCTCGGTGTCGGGCTTGGAGAGATGCATCGGCTTCGCATCCCGGGTGGAGAGGCCGGCGTGATGGATGCACTGGACCTGATCGCCGGGTATAAGACCGGAGAGGTTCTCTCTGTGGGCCGGACCGTAGCTGTCATCGGCTGTGGCAACACCGCCATCGACGCCGCCGTGGCCTCCAAACGGCTCGGCGCCGACGAGGTTCACATCGTCTACCGCCGCGGGCCGGAGGAGATGTCTGCTTTCGGCTTCGAATATGAACACGCTCTGCAGGAGGGCGTGAAGTTCCTGTGGTGGCGGCAGCCAATTGCGCTGGAAGCCGGTACGCTGCTTTGTGCCGAGACATCGATCAATGAAGCTGGAGAGCTCGTTGTCGGTGAGATGCGAACCCAGCTTACCGCTGAAGTCGTGGTGCCGGCGATTGGCCAGTCCCCGCTCGCGGAATGGCTTTCTTCGGTGAAAGGAATCCAGTTCGCCAAAGGCCGCGTTGTGGTGGACCGCGCCACCGGCGCCACCAGTCATGCGAAGTATTTCGCAGGCGGCGACTGCGTCAATGGCGGCCGCGAAGTGGTGGACGCAGTCGCCGATGGCAAGAGAGCCGCGCGCGGTATTGCGGCAGCTCTGGGAGTAATGGAGGTGGCTCATGGCTAACCTGAAGACGACCTTTGCCGGTATCGAGTGCATCAATCCGTTCTGGCTGGCGAGTGCGCCGCCTACGAACTGCGGTGAACAAGTGATGCGCGCCTTTGACGCAGGTTGGGGAGGAGCGGTCTGGAAGACGATTGGTGAACCAATCACCAATGTCAGCTCGCGCTACAGCTCTGTCGATTGGGCAGGGCAGCGCATGATGGGCCTGAACAATATCGAGCTCATCAGCGACCGTCCCATCGAAGTCAACCTGGCGGAGATCGCCGAGGTGAAACGGCGGTATCCAAAACACGTCGTCATCGCTTCACTGATGGTGGAGTCGCGCCGCGATGTCTGGCACGAGATGGTGAAGCGAGCCGAAGATGCCGGATCCGATGGCCTGGAACTGAACTTTGGCTGTCCCCATGGCATGAGCGAACGCGGCATGGGATCGGCCGTTGGGCAGGTTCCGGAATACGCGCAAATGATCACCGAGTGGGTAAAGGAGGTCGCGCGTACGCCGGTGCTGGTGAAGCTGACGCCGAACATCACCGACATTCGTCTGGTGGCTCGGGCGGCGAAGCAGGGCGGCGCCGATGCATTGTCCGCGATTAACACCATCAACTCCATCACCGGCATTGATCTGGATACGTTCACGCCGCGGCCGAACGTGGACGGTAAAAGCTCGCACGGCGGTTACTGCGGACCGGCAGTAAAGCCGATCGCGCTGAACATGGTGCAGTCAGTGATGGCCGACCCGGCCTCGGTGCTGCCGATGAGCGCGATTGGAGGGATCGGCAGCTGGCGCGATGCAGCGGAGTTCCTGCTGGTGGGCGCGGGCACGGTGCAGGTCTGCACCGCGGTGATGCACTACGGCTATCGCATCGTCGAGGATATGATCGACGGCCTGTCGCAGTGGATGGACGAGAAGGGCTTCTCCACGCTCGACGACTTCCGAGGCTTAAGTCTGCCACGGGTGACCGAGTGGAAACACCTCAACCTCAACTACAAGATCGTTGCGCAGATCGATGAATCGCTGTGCATCGGTTGCGACCTATGCCACATCGCCTGCTGGGACGGAGCGCACCAGTGCATTCACACGGACCGGGTGTCTGGACCGGTGGATGGGCACGTTGAAGTGCATCGCAAACCCATGGAAGCGGTCCATGCCACCATGAGCTCGATCGCCGTGACTCGCATTCCGAAGATGGACCCACCGGCGGTCTCGCAGGGGCACTACAAGGCGCCGCTCGCCAGGATTCCACGTGTGGACGAGACCGAGTGTGTCGGATGTAACCTGTGTTCATTAGTTTGTCCGGTTGAAGATTGCATCACCATGAAGGAAGTCCCAGTAGGTCTTGCTCCAGAGACATGGGAAGAGCGGACGGCGAAGCTGGGGATCGTTGAACAATGCTGAGACAGGGCCCGGAGCATTTTCCTGTAGATGTAGAGTAGGGCTTCCGCATCTATGGGCGTTTTCCGCAACGAAAATGCCGCTGTACGCCACTTCCGGGATACCCAGCAACAGGAAAAATGCTCTATATGTAAGGTAAAAGGGCCCGAGGAAAACAGGTGATCATGCCGCAGCAGCAGGCCAACAGTCTGTACAACGAAGACCTGGCGCCAATCCCGTTTACTGAGCGCTCCTGGGGTGTCTACAACTATGTTTCGCTCTGGGTGGCGATGTCAGTTTGTATTCCCACCTATATGCTCGCCAGTGGTCTCATCGCCAACGGAATGAGCTGGAAACAGGCGCTGGGGACGATCTTTCTGGGGAATCTCATCGTTCTCGTCCCCATGATCCTCAACGCCCATGCCGGAGCTAAATACGGGATTCCGTTTCCGGTCTACGTCCGTGCCTCGTTCGGTGTACGTGGAGCGAATATTCCGGCGGTGCTGCGGGCTATGGTGGCGTGCGGATGGTTCGGCATCCAGTGCTGGATCGGCGGGCAGGCAATCTACTCCATGCTGCGGGTCATCGCGCCAGGTATCGCGTCGGCGCCCTCCGCAGTCTGGATCTGTTTCTTCGCCTTCTGGGCGATCAACATGGCGGTGATCTGGCGCGGCATTGAGGTCATCCGCTGGCTGCAGGTCGTCTCTGCTCCATTCATGCTCATCGTCGGCCTGCTGCTGCTCTTCTGGATGACCGGGAAGGCCGGCGGGCTTTCCGCGACATTGGCGAATGCCGCGACCTTCCACGCTGGTGCGGCAAAGGTCGACTTCTGGAAGATCTTCGTGCCATCGCTGACGGCGATTGTCGGCTTTTGGGCAACGGTGGCGCTTAACATTCCGGACTTTACCCGCTACGCCAAATCGCAGCGCGCCCAGATGGTCGGCCAGGCGATCGGCCTGCCTCCGGCGATGACGCTCTATTCCTTCATCGGTATTGCTGTGACCTCCGCTTCGTCGCTCGTTTTCGGCGTGGCGTTGTGGGATCCGGTCATACTGCTCGGGCGCTTCAATCAGCCGGTCGTTGCCTGCATCGGTTTGGTGGCGCTGCTGCTGGCCACGTTGAATACGAATGTTGCTGCGAACGTGGTTTCGCCTTCGAATGACTTCTCTAATCTGAATCCCCGCTGGATCAGCTTTCGCACCGGGGGCCTGATTACCGGCGTGCTGGGCATTCTGTGCATGCCGTGGAAGCTTGCCGCCGATCCGGCACGGTATATCAACGGCTGGCTTGTGGGGTACTCCGGCCTGTTGGGTCCTATCGCCGGCATCATGATCGCGGACTACTTCGTGGTGCGCGGCCGAGAACTCGATCCGGATGGACTGTACCTCCGGGGTGGCCCATATGAGTACTCCGACGGCTTCAACATCCGCGCCATCATCGCCCTGATCACCGGCATTGTCGTGGCCCTGGTTGGCATCGTTGTTCCCCCGCTCCGCTGGCTGTACGACTATGCCTGGTTTGTCGGATTCCTCGTCTCGGGTTTGCTTTATTGCCTGTTGATGATTGGGGCAATGACGGCGAAGGGAAGTACACCGTTGCTCGTAGAGCACAGGCTCCCCGGCGCCGGTGTTCTGGAGGGCGAGGGAGCCTGAAAATAAACGCTGCCCAATTTCATTTGACAGCGGAGTTCCAGCTTTTTTAGTTTGGGTGCCCGGAGAAAATCCATGACCCGAACGAAATCTATTGGTAGCGCCATGCTTCTGGCGGCGGTGGCGGTTGCGTCTGCACAGGGCGTCAATCCCAACAATCCGACGAATACAGACGAATCCAAGGTGAAGCCCTATACCCTGCCCGAAGTGCTGAAGACCACTGATGGTAAGCCGGTAAAGGATGCAAAGACCTGGATCAGCAAACGGCGTCCTGAAATTGTGTCACTTTTTGAGACGCAACAATATGGCCGCCCTCCTGGCCGCCCGAAGGATGAGAGCTTTGAGGTCTTTGAAAAAGAAGGAGTTGCGTTCAACGGGAAGGCCATCCGCCGTCAGGTGATGATCCACGTTGCTAAGGATCCCGCTGCTCCACAGATTCAACTGGTGGAATATCTCCCGGCCAAGGCGAAGGGACCATCGCCGATGCTGCTCTCCATCAGCTTTACGGCTCCCTCGAACATGATCGACGACCCCGGCATCAAGGTCGGAATGATCTGGGATGCGAAAACCAAGACTAAAATTCCCGCCGACCAGGGCCGCAAGTTCGGAAAGATCGATGTCGAGGCATTTTTGGACGCGGGTATCGGTGTTTCGACGTTCTATTACGGCGATCTGGACCCGGATTACCTCGGCGGTCTGCAGCAGGGAATTCGCGCCCGTTACCTGAAGCCCGGCCAGATTGAACCTGCAGCCGACGAATGGGGATCGATCAGTGCATGGGCCTGGGGCATGAGCCGGGTGATGGACTACCTGGAGACCGACAAGGCGGTGGATGCGAAACAGGTTGCGGTTCATGGCGTCTCGCGCCTGGGCAAGACCACAATGTGGGCGGGCGCTCATGACCAGCGGTTCGCAGCCGTGATCGCAAGCTGCAGCGGCGAGGGAGGAGCAGCGCTCAGCCGCCGCGATTACGGAGAGAGGATTGAGGACCTGGTCAGCCCCCGACGCTACCCGTACCAGTTCGCAATCAACTACCAGAAGTACGCCTCCGACGTCAGCAAGCTACCAGTGGATGCGCATATGCTGGTGGCCCTGGTAGCTCCGCGGCCTCTGTTGCTGCAGACGGGCAGCACGGACACCTGGTCCGATCCAAAGGGAGAGTTTGAGGCAGAGGTGGCAGCCGGCCCGGTCTACACCTTGCTGGGCAAACAGCCTTTGGGAACGACCCAGTGGCCCGCTCCGAACCAGCCGATCTTTCATGACCTCGCCTATTACATGCACGATGGCGGACATGGCATGGTGCCAAATGATTGGAAGATCTACGTCGAATTCTTAAAGCAACACTTCAAGGTTGCAATGTAGAAAAGATGAGCAAGAAAAGGGGCACGGCAATCGCCGTGCCCCCTTTTTCTTTAGCCGGAATCTTTAGCGCAGGAACATGCTGAGCTCGTTGGCGGCTGCGCGCAGGTGCGGAAGATAACGCTGCTGAAGGTCCGGCAGCGGCATACGGGGCGCATGGCTGGAAAGGTTGAGCGTCGCCACAACCCTGCCCGAAGGGGCGAAGACCGGTACCGCGATCGAGCGCAGGCCGATCTCATACTCCTGGTCGCAGATCGCGAAGCCGTTGCGGCGGATATTGCGAATCGCCAGGCGCAGACGGTCAGGGGTGGTGATCGTGCGGTTCGTGTACGGGTAGTAGGTGATACGCGCCAGGAACTGTTCGAGCTGCTCCGGCGGCAGGTAGGCCAGCAAGACACGGCCCATGGAGGTGCAGAAGGCCGGCAGGCGCGAACCGATATGCAAGTCGACCGCCATGACACGGGAGACCTGAGAGCGGGCTACGTAAACGATCTCGTCCCCGTCCAGTGTGGCCACCGAGAACGACTCGCGGAACTGCTGGGTCATGCGCTCCAGGATGGGCTGCGCGGCAGAAGAGAGGGAGCTGGAGGAAGTGTAGGTGTGCGACAGTGTCAGCAGCCGTGGCCGCAGCGAATAGCGCTGGCCGTCCTCGGCGCCGGCGAAGCCGAGCTTCGTCAGCGTGTACAGGCAGCGGCGCACTGCCGCGCGCGACAGGCCGGTTTTCGCCGAGAGCTGCGAGATGGTCATCTGCGGTGTCTGTTGGGTGAATGCCTGAATGACGACGAGGCCTCGGGCCAGCGACGTCATAAAATTAGGATCACCAGCAAACTGATCCAGGGAAGAAGCCGGCGTCTGCCGGACTGTGGGAGCAGGTGCGGGAGCTTCGGCGATAACGGCGGCAGAGTCAGTCTGGTTCGGCATACAACATCCCGTGCGATAGACGCACTATAGTGACGATAAACGAACGGCGTTACGGAATCAAGGAGAACTGATACGGTGTTGGTTCAACTGGGCAGTGAGGAGACGATCTACTACGAGGACGCCGGCCCTGAAGGCGCGCCTGCAATCATCTTTAGCCACTCTCTCGGTCAGGGAACATACTTGTGGAGCGCACAGGCCGAGCACTTCAGCCGCAACTTTAGGACTGTCATCTATGAACAGCGCGGTTTTGGCCGCTCAAATTCCCAGCAGCCGCCGAATACGCTTGCGGGTATGGGGAACGATGTTCTTGCCCTGATGGATCATCTCGGTATTGCGAAGGCTCATTTTTGCGGTATTTCCATCGGCGGTATGGTTGGCCAGTGGTTGGGTGTAAACGCAGCCGACCGCATTCAGAAACTGGTCTTATCCAATACAGCTGTGAAGATCGGAACGGCCGAGTTTTGGCAGAAGCGCGCGGAAGATACCCGGCTTGCGGGTGTGGAACAGTTTCTACCCGGCAGCGCAGAGCGCTGGCTGACGGCGGATTTTCGCGCCGAGCATCCAGAGGTCGTGCCGGAGCTGGAGAACTCCGTTCGCCGCAGTAGCATCGCCGGTTATGCCGCCGGCTGTGAGGTGCTGGCGACGACGGATCTTCGTGATTCTGTGAGTCAGATCAAGCTGCCAGTGCTCTGCATCGCAGGCAATGAAGACCCCACAACGTCTCCGTCGGACCTGCAGTTTCTCGCCGGCAACATCCCTGCAGCGCAATATTGTGAACTGCCCTCAGGCCATCTCTCGTGCGTCAATCGGCCGGGTCTATGGAATGAGGCAGTGATGGAGTTTCTGGCTTAGGGGAAATTAAAGAATGGAATGATTGAAGGATTGAATAATGTTCGAGCGTAGCTCGAACGGGTTGGGCGCAATCCTATGCGATCTCCAAATGCAGGAACTGGCTGAAGCCTGTGGGGACGTAGTCTCCAAACGGTTCGCCAAACTGGAAGCCGAAGTTCCGGTAGAGCTGTACGGCTGCGTCGAAGGCTGTGCCGCTGCCGGTCTCGAGGCTTAGTCGCTTGATGCCGCGCTGCTTCGCC
>JAEKKE010000612.1 GCA_019510535.1 Acidobacteriota bacterium | reverse complement strand
GGTATTGCCGGGGATGGCGCCGCCCTGCAGGCCCTGGTTGCCGGCGTTCGGCACGAAATTGGTGAGGCCGCCGCCCGCAGCGCTGGGGGTGTTGTAGGCGTCATCGGCATTGCCGCCGGGAACCACATCCGAATTGAGCGAGCCAGCGCCCCCGATCCCCGTGCCGACCACCAGCGCGTTTTGAAGGCTGATGCCATTGGTCGAGACGGCAAAGGGATCATTTGGCCCGATCGGGCCAGCCCCAGCCTGGAAGTTGAGCAAGGCGAGAGAATAGACCGTAAAGCTGTCGAACTGCAGGCAGTTGGTGCCGGGCACGGTGCCGCAATTGGGCGGTGGCAGGATGACGTCAGCGGAAGCGGGGGTGGCGCAGGCCAAAGCCGTCCCAAAAGCTGCGCTGGCGAGGAGGGCAATAGAATGGAACCGCATTGGAGTTCCTCTTGGAAGGACACGCTGTTAACCAAGCATAAAGCGTGCCTTAACCAATTCGTCACCGATTCCAAGCGGTTGCTTTTCATGAACTTTTGAGAATGTAATCGCGGTTTACATTCTGTATACAACGGCTGACAAACCACGCTTATTGGCGAACAAATTTCTCCACCACGCCGCTCAACAGACCCAGGTAAATGTCGCCATTGGCGGCCATCGCCCCGCCATGGGCGCGGGCATTGGCGCCTTCGCCGGGCAGGCTTTCGACCGGCTTGCCATCCAGATCGCGCAGCACCCCGCCCGCCCAGATGTGCTGATCCGGCGTCATGATCAGCGAGGAGAGGGCGCCGACACGCTCCCACTGGCGCAGGTATTTGCCTTGTGAATCGAAGATCTCGATCCGCTGATTGTCACGGTCGCTGACATAGATGAGGCCCTTGGCATCCACTACGACATTGTGTGGAAGCTGGAACTGGCCTGGGCCCTTGCCGCGCGCGCCGAATGCACCCAGATACTTTCCATCCTTGGTGAAACGCACCACGCGATCGTTGCCATAGCCGTCGGTGACGATGAGTTCGCCATTGGGCGCAAAGGCGATGTCGGTTGGCAGATAGAAACTGTTTTGGGTCTTGCCGGCACGATCGCGAGTGCCCAGGGTCATCAGCGTGTGGCCGGCCATATTCATCTTGACGATGATCTGGGCCGGCGCATCCACCACCCAGACATTGCCTTGCGGATCGACGCGGACTTCGTGTGCGCCGCAATTGCTGCAGCCGGCGGCGCCATAGACCGCCTGATAGCCCGACATCTCCGGCGTGCGGCCTTTCTCAGCCACTTCCTTGAGCATGGGCATCACCTTGCCGTGGCTGAACTTCACATCCCCGAATGGGCCCACCAGATCGCCATTTGGCTTGTATTCCAGGATGGGATCATCGCCGCGATGCATCACCAGGACATTGCCATCCTTCTTCACCGCCACGCTGGTCACCTGGATGTAATTCCACGGCCCGGCGGGCAGGTGTTTGTCGCCCAGCAACGGCTTGGGCCATTCCGGCACCGCCTTGTAATGGACCACCGGAATGTCGGGTTGTTGCGCGGGCTGGGCGGTGGCGGCCAGGGGAACATGCAGGGTAACAAGCAGGAACGCGGCAAGATGACGGATGCGCATAGTATCCTCCCCAGCGTTTTGTTTTATGTTCTGGGAACAATCATACGCCAAAAGCCGGGGTGGATGTGTCTCGATTCTGCGGGTCACGCCCTGAGCACGGATCGGCTTACTATGCGTTGAGGTAGGGATGCCTCGGAAACCCGGGAACGGTCTATGCCGCG
>JAEKKE010000028.1 GCA_019510535.1 Acidobacteriota bacterium | reverse complement strand
GTGAACTGGCGCGTGACATCGTCGCGTTCGGCGTTGAAGCCGCCGATGATGATGCCGGTCTTCGAGAAGAGCTTGTCGGAGGGATACCACACCAGGTCGACGGTCTGGCGGGGGAAGCTGATGCCCCCGTAGATGCGGTTTTCCTTCTCCCAGAAGCGCGGAGACTCCCAGGCGATCTTGTAGTTGGTTGTCATGGGGATGCCGGTGAAGGCCTTCTGTGTCGCAGCAGTGAAGTTGTTCTTCGTCTTCGCCAGTACCGGGATTGGCATCGTGCAGACACACCAATCAGCCGTAATGGTCTGTGCCGCGCCGTTCTTTGTGTATGCCACGGTAACGGAGTTGGGACCGGTTGTGATCTCGGTGACCGGCGCCTCGTAGACGATGATGTCTCCGAGTGCTTTCGCAAAGCCATAGCCGATGCGGTCCATTCCGCCGACCGGCTGGAACATGGTCGCCTGCCAGTCGATCTGCTCTTCGTACAAAACGCCCTTGGAGAGGTCGGCGGCAAGCAACTCGCTGAGTTTGAGAGGATCATGCAGCTTCGCAACGGCAGGTCCGGCGCCGCGCGGTGTAACAAAGCCTGCCCGGGTGGTGCCGGAGTACTTGCTTTGCTGGTTAAGGTCGCCGAAGCCGCGCAGGAAATAGTACATGCGCTCGGCATCGTCCTTTGTCAGCTCCTGGTCCAGCGCATGTTTGTTAATGGCCTTCGAAAGCAACTCCGCGATGTAACCGCGGGTGTCATGCACCACCTGCCGCTCTTCCACGGCCTTTCCGCCATTCAGCGAGTCCGACTGCATCAGCGCGGACCGGGAGAAGTTGATCTCTATCTCCAGCGGAACATTTAGCTCCTGGCAGTAGTCGAGAATGTGCGTGTGATGCGAGGGAATGCGTGCCGGGCCGGCGTTGAGATAGTGGCCTTCTTCCCAGGTACACTCCTGCTTCGTGCCGTCCAGGAACTCGACGGTCGTGCCGTTACGCACCGACCATGAGCGGCCACCGGGCCGATGACGAGCCTCCAGCACCGTGACCGTAAAGCCTGCCTTGCGCAGCTCATAGGCTGTTACCAGGCCGGAGATCCCCGCTCCGAGAACGACGACCTTCTTCCCTTTGCCGAAGTCCGCAGGTAGCTCCGGCAGAGGAGACGCGCCGGAGGCAGGCATCAGGCTGAGAAGATGCATTGTGGAATAAGCAGCGGAGTAGCCTCCGAGCTGCGCCATCCGTTGGATAAAGACACGACGGGTAAGGCTCATGGCAATGGGCTCTTTCTTACGTCTGGACTGTAAAACGGAGAACGACTGAGCTCATTATCGGACGCGGAGGAGCTCGTTACAAGGGATGAATCCGCCATTCTTGCGATGGCATCCATCGGCATATGCGATTTGCGCTTGGATTGTCAGGCGCCTCAGATGCGCGAAGCGCCTTTTTTCTTTGTCATTTCGTAACGACCGAAGGGAGTGGAGAAATCTGCTTCTCTACCGGAGATCTAGGCGCAACCAAGCAGATCTCTCCGCTGCGCTACCAAATGACAAAGAAAAATTGGACCCTCAGCCTTACCGCTTCTTACCCCGCTTTGCCTTCTTCTCCCGCTGAATCGACTTCCTCGAGCGCTTCTTCCCAGAGCCTTTCGGCGGTTTATACGGATGGGCACCGGTTTTCGTTGGACGCTCTCCGTCTGCAGGCGCGAATGGACCGCTCTCGTCCTCCAGAATGGCAAACTGCAGACGTCGATTCACGCGGTCCACGCGATCGAGCAGCACTCGCACCTTCTGTCCCATGGCATAGCAGCGACCATTGCGGTCACCACAGATGCGGCGTGAGCCCTCATTGAAGTAATAGCGGTCGTCGCGCAGGGAGTCGATCGGGACCAGGCCCTCAACAAAAAGACCATCGAGCTCGACGAAGAGGCCGTACTTGGTGGCCGACAGGATCATCGCATCGAAGTCTTCGCCGACGCGGTCCTGCATGAACTTGATCTTCTTCCACTCGATCAGCTCGCGCTCGGCATCTTCGGAGCCACGTTCGCGCTCGCTCGACTCCTGCGCGATGGCCGCCAATTCGCTGGCCATGATTGGCCCCTCCAGATCAACCACATGCTTCGTAAAGCGGGGATTTGCCCACGGGGACGGCTTATCGCTCAGCACGGCGCTGCCCATGGGATCGGCCCCGCTGTGAAGCAGGTCTTTGACGATGCGATGGACGATCAGATCCGGGTAACGGCGAATGGGCGAGGTGAAGTGCGTATACGTCGGCGAGGCCAACGCGAAGTGGCCTTCATTCTGCTCGGAGTACGCAGCTTGCTTCAGCGAACGCAGCATGAGGTAGGCGAGGATGCGTTCCTCGGGCTTGCCTGCAATACGCTCGGTCAGCTTCTGGTACATGCGCGGCGTCACTGGAATCTCTTCCGTAACTTCGTGTGTCTTGGCGGCGCGCCCGCTACCGCGCGCATCGCGACGGTCGCCGCGCGTCTGAATCTTCCGCACCGGCAGATTGCCGATACCGAGCGAGTAGCCGAAGCCCGCCGCCGTCTCTTCGAACTCGACAACGCGCCGTGCGTCAGGCGGTTCGTGAATGCGGTAGATGCCCGGCACACCCTGTGACTCAATCCATGTAGCCACGCACTCATTGGCTGAGAGCATGAACTCTTCGATCAGGCGATGCGCCCAGATGCGCTCAGACCGCACGATCCCTTGCATCTCGCCGGCTTCGTTGAACTGGACCACGGGTTCGGGAAGATCGAAGTCGATGGAGCCACGCCGTACGCGCTTACGATTCAGAAGGCGCGAGAGTGCCTCCATGCGCTTGAACTCGGGCACAAGATCGGCGAACTCGCGCAGTGCATTGGCGTCGTCATCGAGCACACGCTGCACGTTGGTGTAGGTCATGCGCTGTGCGGAGCGGATGATGCCTTCCATCACCTGATAGCGAAGCACCTCGCCGCGCTGGTCGATCTCCATGATGCAGGAGAGAACCAGCCGATTCTCATGCGGACGCAACGAGCACATATCGCTGGAGAGCTCTTGCGGCAGCATCGGAATGGCGCGGTCAGGGAAGTAGACGCTGGTACCGCGCAGGCGCGCTTCAAGATCGAGTGCGCCTCCAGGCAGGACATACTCAGCGACGTCGGCGATGTGGACCTGCAACTCCCAGTTCCCGCTGGGTAGAAGGCGGGCGTGTACAGCGTCGTCGAAGTCCTTCGCGGTTTCGCCGTCGATGGTGACGATCGGGAAGCTGCGGAAGTCGATCCGGCCGCTCTCACCGGGGCGTGTTCCGAATCCATTCCAGGGTGTCGATTCGAGCTCGTGGATGTACGCTCCATTGAGCTCTGCCGCCTGCGCGCGAGCCTCTTCGAGGACGTCGTCAGGGAAGACGTGCGGCAGATGATGCTTGCGGATGATGATCTCGACGTCGACACCGAAAGCGTCTTTGTCGCCCAACACCTCGATGACGCGGCCCGTTGCCGGACGGGCAGTCGTGGGGAAGTCGGTGATCTCCACATCGACAGCCATGCCTTCGAGGTTGCGCCAGTCTTCCTCGAGCTGCGCGCGAGCCTCTTCACCCAGCACGCGATGCGGCGAGCCCTCCTTTTGCAGAGGGACCTCCAACCCTTCAGGGATCAGAATTGGCTGCGTCATGCGCTCATCGAGCGGTGTGACGTAGTTGCCGCGCACCAGCGGCGAGTCGTGACGCTTCTGCGGACGGGCGTAGTGGAAGATGCCGACAATCGTTGGCTGCTTGCGGTTGAGCACACGGGCAATACGTCCGGACCGGCGGCCGTCGCGTTGCGGTGGGCCAACCTCCACCAGCACCTGGTCGCCCTGCATCGCCCCGTTGATCTCCGGCGGGGGAATGAAGATGTCATCCTCGCCCGGTACGCGAACAAAACCGAAGCCGTCACGATGCAGGTCGAGCTTGCCGGAGACGAGATTGTCGCGATTGAACGATGCGGCAGTGGGATACCGGCCGCGCCTGGTGGAGGTCGCTTTGCCTTGTGACCCACGGTCGTTCGGCTTCGGCACTGCCCACTGCTCGTGATCGACCTTCTGCAGCGCGCCGCTTGCAGTCATGCGGGCAAGGTGTTCGAGCAGCAGCCGGCGCTCGCGGCCTCCGCCGAGGCCGAGCTCGCGGATAAGTTGCTTGTAGCCTGCGCGTCCACCGGGAGAGCGTTCAATCAGCCGGAGGAGCTCGCGGTCGGTCTGGGGATAGTTTCGGCCTGCCATCGTCCCCTCAAGCATAAAGGGCGCGGAGGTGACCGCGCCCTTTGGAGCATTTTCCCTGTTGCTGGGTATCCCGGAAGGGGAGTGCAGCGGCGTTTTCATTGCGGAAACGCCCATAGATGCGGAAGCCCTACTCTACGCCTACAGGGAAATGCTCTATCGAGTGAGCATGTATTTCTTGTTACCGTCGAGCGAGCGTATCTGGCGGCTGCGACTTCAGTTCAGAGGCGGCCTGCTGCAGCGTCATGGAGTCGGGTGTGAGGCGGAAGCCGGACTTGACCTCATCTTCCTGCTCGGAGATGGACTTGAAGAGCAGCGCTTTCCCTTCGATGTGAACGTGGGTTTCGATGATAAGCCATACGCCAGGCTTGACCTCGCGGCGTTCTACCGAAAAGGTGCCTCCCTTCTTCATACGGCCAAAGAGACCCCAGCCGAAGGTGACGTCATTGGTGAGGGTGCCGTGCATCAACTTCAGGCGATGCTGGGTCTTATCCACGACGATCTCGCCGGACATCGCGGCAAAGACACGGCACTCCATCGAGGGCGGAGTGAAGTTCGGATTGGGAACAAAAGCGAGAGTGGCCGCCTCGGGAGTCTCGGACTTTACCGACCAATAGAAGGCATCCGGCATCATACGCAGCATCTCTTCGGCACGCTTGTCATCTTCGCGGCCGCTCTTGCGCTGCTTCTCCTGTTCGCTGGGGTTGGAGACGAAGTCCGTGATCTTGCGATCCTCTGCGGCGAGTTCGGCTGCCGTCAGGGGCCGACCATCGGTACGGATCTTCTTCTTCACCGCTCCGGCATCCGTCTCGATGACGTAAAAGAGCGCGTCTTCGCCAGGCTTCTGATAGTGCGAGCGGTACTGCCAACGCGTATGGTCGGCGTGGTCGGCGTCGAGCTCCGTCTGCATGACCTGGCGCGCCAGATTCTGGGCGGCGGTGTCCTGTTGTCCGAGAGCAGGAAGAGCAAAAATAATCAGCGCTGCGACAGCGGCAATCGATCGGGTACCCATCAGTACGGGTTCCTCCTTAGACTTGCTGACCCAGTTGGATGCATCTTTGTCGCGGCTGGTTTACAGGATGCGTGCAAACTGCTGATTATATTGGGCTATGTCGGGAGAAGGACCCAACCCGGGACCCCTAAAACGGGGCTCCCGGGTGCCGAATAGTCACAGTCAGGCGATCACTGCGAGCTTTGCCCGCTTTCCAAGCCGCACGGGGATACGCGCGGGCAATTCGGTGACCGCCAGGAAGGCATCCTTATGGACATTGCCGTCGATCCGCACAGCGCCCTCGGCAACCTTTCGCGTCGCTTCTCCTGCTGAAGCGGCGAGACCCAGAGCGACAAGAAGCTTCGCGACGCGCACGCTGGAATCCGTGATGGCGAGCGCTTCCCGGGAGATCTGTACCTCCTCCAGGTCATCGGCGATGGCCTTCTGCTGGAAGGTGCGCGCCCAGTTCTCCTCGGCGTGTACCGCTTCCGCTTCGGAGTGGAAGCCGGCCGTGATGGTGCGTGCGAGGTTCTTCTTCGCCTGCATGGGATGCAGTGCCCCTGAAGCAACATCAGTGCGCATCTGGTCGATGGCAGACTGCGGCAGGTCGGTGAGGAAGACCCAGTACCGCCACATCAGCTCATCGGAGATGCTCATCAGCTTGCCGTACATCTCGCTGGGAGGCTCCTTGATGCCGATGGCATTGCCGAGCGACTTCGACATCTTCTGTACGCCGTCGAGTCCTTCGAGGATCGGCGTCATCAGGATGATCTGCGGAGCCTGCCCATGAGTTCGCTGCAGGTCGCGGCCGCGCATCAGGTTGAACTTCTGATCGGTGCCGCCCAGCTCGACATCGCACTTCAGGGCGACAGAATCGTAGCCCTGCGCCATCGGGTACAGCAGCTCGTGGACGTGGATGGGCTGCTCCTCCTGAAAGCGCTTATGGAAATCTTCGCGCTCCAGCATCTGCGAGACGGTGAACTGCGCTGCCAGCTTGACAATGCCGGCGTAGCCAAGCTGGTCGAGCCATTCGGAGTTATAGCGAACCTCGGTCTTTTCCGCGTCCAGAATCTTGAAGACCTGTTCCTTGTAGGTCTCGGCATTGGCGTCGATCTCTTCGCGGGTGAGCGGCTTGCGTGTCTGGCTCTTGCCGGTGGGGTCGCCGATCAGCGCGGTGGAGTCGCCGATCAGGAAGATGACCGTGTGGCCCAGGGTCTGAAAGTGCTTCAGCTTACGCATCAGCACGGTGTGGCCAAGGTGCAGATCGGGAGCCGTGGGGTCGAAGCCGGCTTTGATGCGCATAGGGGTGCCGGTCGCGATCGACTTCTCGATGCGTTTGGCCAGGTCCTCCAGCGGAATGATCTCCGCCGCGCCCTTGGTGATGAGGTCAAGCTGTTCCTGCAGTGATGGAAAGGTCATGATGTCGCACCTTCAAGTATAGAAGGCGGGCGTGGGATACTTGCGGGCATGGATGTCGAAGGTGTCCGCAAGTTCCTGCGCTCCCTGCCTCACGTCGCGGAGACCCGCCAGTGGGGCGACAATCTGGTCTTCTGGGTAGGCGATAAGACCAAAGGCGGCAAGATGTTCGCCCTGATCAATCTGGACGACGAGTCCCGCCTGGGAAGGCAGCCGGTCGTCTTCAGCTTCGCCGCTGATCC
>JAEKKE010000611.1 GCA_019510535.1 Acidobacteriota bacterium | reverse complement strand
CTCCAGCTTGCTGACAACATTCGGTGGCCAGGTCGTTGAAGTCCTTCCAAATGGCATGCTGGTGATTGAGGCCGCCCGTCAGGTGGAGTTCAGCCAGCAGACGCAGACGATTGTGCTGCGCGGCCTCGTTCGTCCGGAAGATATCTCGCAGCAGAATCAGGTACTTTCGACCGCTATCTCCAGCCTTGAGCTGCAAGTGCGCGGAAAAGGTATCGTGACTGACTACACCCGCCGCCCTAATGTGCTGGTCCGGTTGTTGCAGAAAGCGGTGATCTTCTAATGCGCGCTTTCATCGTCCTGTTGCTTTTGCTGATCTCCGGCGTCATGTTCGGCGCCGACGCCCGCCTGGCGCATGTCAAGGACATTGCGACCATTGAGGGGATCCGCGAAAACCAGCTTGTTGGGTATGGCATTGTTGTGGGTCTCCAGGGAACTGGAGACAGCCAGCAGACGGGCTTCCCAATGCAGACTTTGGCCGCGACGCTCTCCCGCATGGGTGTGAGCGTACCGTCGAACGGAATCCGCGTGCAGAATCTGGCCGCGGTTTTCGTCTCGGCGTCGCTACCGCCCTTCGCCCGGCCCGGAACCCGTATCGACGTGACGGTAGCGGCCGCGGGCGATGCAAAGAGTCTTGATGGCGGGATGTTGCTGATGACTCCGCTGTATGGCGCGGATGGCCGTATCTACGCGCAGGCGCAAGGATCGTTGGCGCTCGGCGGGTACTCTGTCAGCGCGAATGGGAATACCAAGCAGACCAACCATCCGACGACGGCGAGAATTCCGACCGGAGCCATGGTGGAGCGAGGGGTGCCGCTCGAACTTGCCGGCCGCCAGACATTCTCTTTGTTGTTGAATGATGCTGATTTTCGCAGTGCGGAATCGATGGCAACCGCGGTCAATAAAGCGCTTGGACGCTCGGCGGCACGAGCGATGGACAGCCGCCGCATCGAGCTCCAAGTCGGTCCCGGAGAGGATATCCCTCAACTTCTGGCCCGCGTGGAGGCCGTGGAAGTGGCTCTGGCGCCGAGCGCTCGGGTCATTGTTAACGAACGTACTGGAACAGTCGTAATTGGCGGCCAGGTGGTGCTGCAGCCGGTTTCGATCCTGCACGGTGGTTTGAGCGTCAATGTGGTCTCAGAGTTCGAGGTCAGCCAGCCAAACGCCTTCGCGCAGGGAACAACGCAAGTGGTGCAGCAAACCAAGGTGGATGCAAAGGATAAGCCGGTCAACCGCATCGAGCTCAAGCAGGGCGCGACGGTGGAAGAACTGGTGAGGGATCTGCAGGCGATCGGGGCTACAGCTCGTGACGTGATCTCGATTCTGCAGGCAATGAAGGCGGCAGGAGCATTAGAAGCAGAGATTGAGGTGCTGTGATGATGGTGACCTCGGTAGGCCCGTCCCTGGGCGATGCAACCGGAATACGGCAACAAAAGCTCGAAAACGCAGCGAAGCAGTTTGAAGGTATGCTGATGAACGAGCTTTTGAAGCCGCTGCGGAACGAGGAAGACGGAGAGGGTCAGTTCGGCGATGCCCTGAAGTCCTACGGGACTGAGGCGCTGGCGACAGCGATGGCGAGCCGGGGTGGCCTTGGATTTGGTTCAAAAATGGTAGCGGCTGTCGAACAACGCGAAAAAGATTCTGTTACGAGCTCAAGTCTGGCCCCAACAGGCCGATAAGCCCGTCAAGGAGTGTTGTATGGCAAACGAAACGAGTGGAATTGGAAATCTCGGCAGCCTGGTAAATGGCCTCGGTATTGAGAAGAC
>JAEKKE010000027.1 GCA_019510535.1 Acidobacteriota bacterium | reverse complement strand
AGGCGCTCGGCGATGCGTCGTGCATTGACGAATAGAATGGTGGACTCGTGCTGACGGATGATCTCCAGCAGGCGTGGATGAATCGACTGCCAGATGCTGGTTCGCTTCGGCCCCTGCGATGCCGGACCGCTGGGAAGGTCTTCCACCTCACCCAGGCGGGCCATATCCTCGACCGGCACTTCGACCCGCAGCTCGAGCCGCTTGCGTGCCCCGGCATTGACGATCGTTACTGGCCGGAAGCGTATCCCCGCCGCAGCCTCGTCGGGTTCTTCGGCACCCGGTTGCGATTGCGTCTCCTCCGTCGGCGGACGGCTCTCTGCTCCCCCCAGAAACCGTGCCACTTCCTCCAGAGGCCGCTGCGTCGCACTCAGCCCGATGCGTTGTAACCGGCGCCCGCAGAGAGCCTCCAGCCGCTCCAGCGACATCGCCATGTGGGCTCCACGCTTGGTGGGAACGAGGGCATGGATCTCATCGATAATGACGGTTTCGACGCTTCGCAGTGCCTCCCCCGCCTCGCTGGTCAGCAGCAGGTAGAGCGACTCCGGAGTCGTAATCAGAATGTCTCCGGGATGGCGGCGAAAGCGCGCCCGCTCCAATTGGCTGGTATCGCCGGTACGGACGGAGATGACGGGCTCGTAGAACTCCGTCTCCATCTGCTGCGCCTGGTTGGCGATACCTGCGAGCGGCGAACGAAGATTGCGCTCGACGTCTACAGCCAGCGCCTTCAGCGGCGACAGATACAGCACCTTCACACCCTGCCCCTGCTTTTCCGCAGGCGTCTGCAGCATCAGCGGGTCTGTTCGCAGCATCAGCTTGTCCAGGCACCAAAGGAATGCGGTCAATGTCTTACCGGTGCCGGTCGGCGCAAGGATCAGTGTGGATTCGCCACGTGCGATGGCAGGCCAGCCCTCCACCTGCGGCGGTGTCGGACTTTCAAAGACGGCACGGAACCATGCTGCCGTGACCGGATGGAAGAGCTCCAGCACATCGGCTGCGAGGGTGGCGGAGCTGGAGGCGTCTTTCGTCGTACGGGCCATGCGTTGCGTCTATTAGATGCCGGTCTGCGGCGTAATGCACCCACCATCAAACCCGGCCGTTGCCTTTGGTATGATCGTTTTCCACGATGACGACAGCTCCGAAACCACACGCCTCCGGCCTGGACCATGAACTGATTGAGCAACTCCACACGCTCGCGCAGCGCGTCGCACGGAACTCCTATTCCCCGTACTCGAAGTTCAAGGTGGGAGCGGCGGTGCTTCTTTCTGACGGCTCCATCCATGTGGGCTGCAATGTAGAGAACGCGTCGTACCGGCTGACCAGTTGCGCTGAGCAGAGCGCCATCTCCTCGGCGGTGTCGCACAAGGGACCAGAGATCAAGATCCGCGCCGTCTCCGTCACCAACCTGAACGGTGCGGCCAGCATGCCCTGCGGCGCCTGCCGCCAGACACTATTGGAGTTCGGCGATACCGACACCTGGATCTTCTTCCCCGGCCTGGATGGAGTCGCCGCCTCGGCGCCGTTATCCGCCCTGATCCCCTTCGGCTTCAAACTGGCCCACGACTAAGGCGTTTTTCCTGTAGGTATAGTTCAGGGCTCATGCATCTATGGGCGTTTTCCGCAATGAAAACGCCGCTCCACGCTCCTACCGGGATAACCCACCAACAGGAAAAATGCTCTAGTCGCCTGTGAGCCGGTATGCTGTCCTGATGCACGCGAAGGACCTGCAGCTCCATGCCTGAACATCTCCATCCGATTGACATCATCCTTGCCAAGCGCGACGGCAAGGAATTGAGCGGCGAACAGATCGAAAACTTTATCGCCGATGTCGTCTCCGGTGACGTCACCGATGCCCGTCTTGCCGCCTTCCTGATGGCCGTCTTTCAGCGCGGTCTTACGCGCACCGAGCTCGCGTATCTGACCAGCGCCATGCGCTTTTCCGGCGAGGTCTTCGATGCCGCCATCTCGCGTGGAACCAATGTCGACAAGCACTCCACCGGCGGTATCGGCGACAAAACGTCTCTTCTGTTGGCGCCCATTGCGGCCGCCGCGGGTCTGTGTGTGCCGATGATCTCGGGCCGCTCGCTGGGACACTCCGGCGGGACCCTGGACAAGCTTGAGACTATTCCCGGCTACAACACGCAGCTCACCATGGAACAGTTCGGCGAGGTCATCCGCAAGGCCGGCTGCTCCATCATCGGACAGACTGAACGCCTGGTCCCCGCCGACCGCATCCTTTACGCCATGCGCGACCACACCGGTACGGTGGAGTCGCCCTACCTGATCTGCGCCAGCATCATGAGCAAGAAGCTCGCTGCCGGCCTCAATGCGTTGGTGCTGGACGTAAAAACCGGCTCCGGCGCCTTCATGAAGAAGGTGGAGGACGCGGAGTTTCTGGCCAGCCTTCTGGTCTCAACCGGTGAGCTTGCCGGCACCAGGACTGGAGCTCTGCTCACAACTGTCGATCAGCCGCTCGGACGCTTCAGCGGCAACTGGATCGAGGTATGGGAGTGCGTCGACATCATGAAGGGCATTCGCCATCCCTTCAGCGAAGACCTCATCGAGTTGACGATTGGCCTCGCCGGGCAGATGCTCTTCCTCGGCGGTAAGGCAGGATCCGCGGAAGAGGGTGAACGCCTCAGCAAGGAACTGCTAGAGAACGGCAAGGCCTGGGAACACTGGCTGCGGATGGTGGAAGGCCATGGCGGCGACGTCCGCGTCTTCGACGACCCAGCAGCCTTCCATAAGCCGGCCGCAACTCGGACACTGACCGCGAAACGCAGCGGCTACCTGGCGTCAATGGATTGCACCCAGGTCGGCTGGGCGATCCAGCGACTGGGCGCGGGACGCGAACGGCCAGGCGACCCAGTCAGCGCCGATGCCGGCCTGACGATGCATGCCAAGCTTGGCGACTATTTGAAGGAAGGCGATCCCTTGGTGACGATCTTCGCGGCCAGTCCATCGAAGATCGACGGGCCAGCGGAGATGCTGCTCGAGACCATGGAGATCAGCGACGCGAAGCCACACGTACGGCCGCTCATTCTGAAACCAATTACCGCTGCCGATGTGAAGTAGCACTGGTGTAGTAGCGCGGAGGCCGTTACACTCCGTGTACACAGTCCATCCCTTGGAGTCATGATTTGGGTCGATTTACCGGATTGCTTGGCCTGGTGACGCTGCTTGGCGTCGCGTACGTTCTGTCCACCAACCGCAAAGCGATTCGCTGGCGCACCGTGGGCTGGGGCCTGGGGCTGCAACTGCTCTTCGCCTTCCTAGTCATCAAGTGGACGGTTGGACAACAGATCCTGGCCAAGTGCTCTTACTTCATCACCAGCTTCCTGGGCCACTCGGTCGATGGATCTTCGATGGTCTTTGGTCCGCTGGGCGATCCGAAGAGTCCCCTCAGCATCTTCGCCTTCGCTGTGCTGCCGACCATCATCTTCGTCTCCGCCTTCTTTGCCGTGCTCTATCACCTGGGCATCATGCAGTGGGTTATCCGCGGCATGGCGTGGGTTATGCAGCGGACGATGGGAACCTCCGGCGCGGAGAGCACGAACGTTGCCGCCAGCATCTTCATGGGCCAGACCGAAGCGCCGCTGACCATTCGTCCGTTTTTGAATGGAGCGACGCGGTCAGAGCTGATGACCATCATGACCTCGGGCATGGCGCACGTCTCCGGCGGCATTATGGCTGCGTATATCTCCTTCGGCATCCATGCGAAGGACCTGCTCTCGGCGGTCATCATGACCGCGCCCGGTACCATCCTGCTCTCAAAGATGCTGGTGCCGGAGACGGAAGTCCCCGCTACTGCAGGTACGGTTCACATGCCTCCGCAGGAGGGGGAACACTCCAAAGAGAACCTGATCGGCGCTATCGCCCGCGGCACCATCGATGGCGGACAGCTCGCCTTCAATGTGGCCATCATGCTGATCAGCTTCCTGGCGCTGGTAGGCCTGGCAAACGGCATCATGGGCGGCATTGCGAAACACATCCCTTTCCCGCCTTCGCTGAACTCGGTTCTCGGGTTTCTCTGTGCACCAGTGGCGTGGCTGATCGGCATCCCCTGGCATGAAGCTCGCACAGTGGGGAACCTGCTCGGAACCCGCGCCATTCTGAATGAGTTCATCGCCTACAAGAACCTCGGTGACCTGGCGAACGCGCACGGTATCTCCGCACGATCGCTTTCGATTGCCACCTTTGCCCTGTGCGGATTCGCCAACCTCGGCTCCATCGGCATGCAGATCGGCGGCATCGGCGCCCTGGCCCCCGGCCGCCGCAACGATCTTGCCCGGCTGGGCCTGCGCGCCATGCTGGCTGGAACGATGGCCAACCTTGTCTCAGCTTCGATCGTCAGCATGTTGATCAGCTGATCGTTCCAACGAGGAACACCGTCTCTCGTAACCGCAAAATCCGCCGATGATATTGGTGGGGCTGCAAGCGTAACCCGAAGTCGCTCAACCGTTCCCAATATGGGAATTGAGCGATACATTGGTTATCGTCGTAACCTGTTAGCCCTTTGTTACGTTGATTTTGCCATGTTACCTTAGCTTCGAAATCACCTAATTTCTTTCTACGAGGTTTTGTAAATGCAGGAAGTCGCGTCCGCCGCTGAACAGTCCAAGGCCCCTGAAACTACCCCCACCTGGCATCAGCCAACTCTCACGGTTCTGGAAGCTGCAGATGCCGAGACCGGGACTGTCGTAGGATCAGACGGCGCCGTTCTCTCGTAACCCCATCTAGCACGAATTATCCTCTCAGCATGGGTATTGCAGGAATCTGCCAAGAGGCGTTGTGCTCTTCGACGCCTCTTGGCATTTCTGATGTATTTCGAAACAGCGACCAGCACTCTGTTCCAGGTGCGCTCTTCCTCACCTCTCCCGATGCTGTTTGTCTTTCATCGGCAAGCTATATTCTGGCCTTTGATGGGCGGCTTGATAACCGCAACGACCTAAGGTCGACCCTCTGCCTGGCTATCAATATTTCCCTTTCCGATCTCCTCTTGAATGCTTGGCTTAGGTGGGGAGACGAGCTGCCCGAGCACCTCACAGGGGACTTTGCGCTCGCAATCTGGGACGGCTCACAACGCAAACTTCTGCTAGCCCGCGACGTCGCCGGAACCCGTCCTCTCCATTTCAGCTTCACCCCAAAAGGTATTGCGTTCGCGTCACTTGCCAGGAATCTGCTGCAGCTCACCGGCAAGCCCGCCAAGCCTGACGAAGAGCGAGTCGCGGAGTGGATGGGAGGGCACTTTCATCGTTCCACGAATACCTTCTTTGAAGGGATTCAGGCGGTATCTCCGGGGCATGTCCTCGTCTGGCAAAACGACCGGCACACCACCCGTTCGTTTTGGAATCCCCTTAAGATACCCGTCCTTCGCCTTCGCGATCCGTGGGAGTATGCAGAAGGCCTGCTGCATTACGTGGAGCAGGCAGTACACCGGCGCATCCCCGATCATGGCCTGCTCGCAACTCATCTGAGCGGAGGGCTGGATAGCTCCACTCTCGCAGATACGGCAGCCCGCTTTCTGGCTCCCCGGGGCCGCTCGCTGCTCGCCTTTACCGCTGTTCCAGCCAAACCGCTCGACGGCAGCCTTTTCCGAAACCGCTTTACCGATGAGACCCCTTTTGCCCGGGCGGTGGTGCAGCAGCACTCGAATATCGAGCACATCCTCGTCTCGAACCATGCAAACGGTTTCTTCCAGGCTCTTGACCGATGCTCCGATGCCACGGAGCGTCCTTCCCTCAACCCTCCAAACGCCGTATGGCTGCTTGCGATTCTGCAGGCAGCCGCTCAGCATGGCGCGGTCACTCTGCTCAATGGAGTCGGAGGAAACTTTACCCTGAGTTATCACGGTCAGCGTGCTCTTCCCGGTCTGCTTGCCGCAGGACGGATTCCCAGCTTGAGCCGCGTGATCCTAGGGCTGCACCGCAACGGCGAAAGCTGGAAGCACATCCTCGCTAACCTCATGCAGCCCTTCTTCCCGAAGACACACCATTCGGTGATGTCATTCTTCGGAAGGAAAGCGGCAGCGCGCGGAGTTGGCATGGGGGCGTCTCTCAGCTTCCTGGAGAAGTCCGGACATCTCGCCGAACGTCTACACCCCAGCTTTGACGGACGATCGGAGCGCGCTGCGGTCCTTGGAGGACTGGACCTGGAACAGGTCCACATGCTCGGACGAACGGTCGCATCGATTGATGATGTCGTCCCACCTCTCGATCGGGATCTCATCGAGTTCTCTTTGTCGATTCCGGAAGAGATCTGCTGTCTTGATGGCGACCGCCGCTCCCTGATCCGTGCCGCGATGAAGGATCGCCTTCCAGATATGGTGCGCAACGAACGCCGCCGCGGCCTGCAGGCTGCAGACTTCCTTCCCCTGCTCACTGCGGAGCTTCCCGCCATTCGGCTTGAGCTTGCACAGATGGAGCAGGTCGACCTGGTCCGGCGTGCTATCGATTTGCCACGGATTCACCGGCTCGTGGAACAGTGGCCCTCAACCTACCATCCCAGCTTGTACGGCGATTATGCGCTCGCGCTACCGAGAGCCCTTTCGATGGGCCGCTTTCTCCGGAGGATGGAGGATGGATCGCTCTTCTCTACGGTTCGCTCTGATGAAGCGAGTTAGTGTCCTGGAATCTAAAGCTCGTAACTTAAATCATGAAGAGTTTTTGCCATCCGAAGCGTTGAAAAGCAGGTCCTTCGCTTCGCTCAGGATGACAGCATTGTGCAATCCGCTCAGTCTTCCGCAAGAAGAACCCGCAAATCGCGCAGGTTGTTCCCAGTCGGACCGGTGACAATCGAATCCCCTAGGTCAGCGAAGACGGTTCCTGAATCGAATCGCTCCAACGCTCCGGCGGGATCCGTCGCATGTTCCCAGGTATCGGAATCGGCCACTGCTCCC
>JAEKKE010000595.1 GCA_019510535.1 Acidobacteriota bacterium | reverse complement strand
CTTGCCGAAGCGTGCCGTAGGAAAAAAGATGTTCGGTCACTTCGTCGTGCTGAACCTGAAGCTGGTGACCTGGTAGAAAATCTGACCCGGCTTCAGCTCAGTGGTGGGGAAGGCCGGGATATTGGGCGCATTGGCGAAATGCTGGGTCTCCAGGCAGAAGGCGCCGCGCTTGATATATTGCGCCCCGCCCTTGCCGATGATCGGTTTGTCGTTGTTGGGCAGGTAAAGCTGGATGCCGGGCTGGGTGGTCCACACATCCATCACCCGGCCCGATTCCGGTTCGACCACATGGGCCGCGGGGCGCAGCTTGCCCGGCTGGCCGCGCACGATGAAGTTGATGTCATAGCCGGGGGTGGCGACGATGGCCGGGTCGGGACCATTGATGTCCTTTCCCAGGGGCTTGGGCTTGGTGAAGTCAAAGCCGGTGCCCGAGACTTTCATCACTTCGCCGGTCGCCATGTGGTTGGCATCGGTGGGGGTGACGGCATCCGAGAACACCTGCAGCCGGTGATTCAGCACATCGCTGTGCCCGGCGCCCTTGAGATTGAAATAGGAATGGTTGGTGGGGTTCAGCACCGTCGGCTTGTCGGTGGTGGCGCGGTAATCAATGCGCAGGGCGTTGTTGGCGGTCAGGGTATAGATCACGGTGAAGTCCAGATTGCCGGGAAAGCCCTGGTCGCCGTCGGGCGAGACCATTTGCAGGATCAGGCTGGGCGATTTTCCGTCCAACATGGTGGCGTTGTAGACGTGATAGGAAAAGCCCACCGGCCCGCCATGGATGTTGTTGGGGCCGGCATTGGCCTTGAGGTGATAGGTCTTGCCGTCCAGGGTGAACTGCGCCCCGCCGATGCGGTTGGCGAAGCGCCCGATCACCGCGCCATAGGTGGTGCCGTGGGTGTAATCCTCCAGCTTGTCGTAACCCAGCACCACATCGGCCATCTTGCCCTTGCGGTCCGGCACATTGAGGCTGACCAGGAAGGCGCCGTAATTGGTGATGCGCGCGCTCATGCCGCGCGCATTGGTCAGGGTGTAGATGTCCACCTTCTGATGATCGGCGGTCTCGCCCCAGGGGGCCTTTTCGATTTTCGCTTCCGCCGGCGCCGCAAGGCACAGGCAGACGAGGGCAAGCGCGATCTTCTTCATTGTGTGATCCTTCAGGCGTCTAGTATTCGCGCGCCAACAAGCCGGCGGGGGTGGCGCTGCTGCGCAGATGGCCGTGGGCGGCGGCCGGCGCCAGAATCCGCTGATTTCCCATATCCGTCCCCAAACGCTTGTTATTGGAACCGAATCTACCCGCCGGGACAGGGCTGCCGCAAGCCGTTGAGGGTCATGGTCGAGACTGACTTGAAGCTCACATATCCCGTTGAATAAGCGGCTTACGGCCGTTTTCTGACTTTGTGCTTCAAGGAAGGCCGTTAATGTCCACTAGCCGCATCGCAAGTTGGGTATTACCAAGGTGGCGTTCCAACACCTCATGACCATCAATGACTTGGTGCGGCTTGCGGATGTGATGGCTGAACTGCCGAAGCCGCTGGCCCAGAAGAAGCGCCTAACCGGAGACCCCGGCATGAAAAAGGCCCGGCGCGAGCGTAAGTCGTACCAGGCATTTCGAAGCTCAGGCGGTATGGAGATACCGACAGCCCCCAGCCTCAGGCTTATTGATCCCGCCGAACGCCGGCTCTGTCAAATGTTACACTCTCCCGACGGTCCGGCGCCGGGATTCACACTGGGCGCCGCCCCTAAATCCATCAGAACATTGAGAGAACAAGATGTAGT
>JAEKKE010000599.1 GCA_019510535.1 Acidobacteriota bacterium | reverse complement strand
CCATCGCCATGAAGGTCAACGCTCCGGTCAAGCTGCAGTGGAAGCGCGAGGACGACTTTGCTCACGACATGTTCCGCGTGGGCGGCTACCACTTCCTGAAGGGAGCGGTGAAGGACGGCAAGCTTACGGCCTTCCAGCAGCATCTCGTTACTTTCTCTGCTGACGGCAGCCGTCCGGTCTCCGGCGGCGCGCGCAGCAACAACAGCTTCCCGGTCGATATCGCTCCGAATGTTCGTTATGCGGTCAGCCTGATGCCGCTGCAGATACCATGCGGCCCATGGCGCGCGCCCACGGATAACACGCAGATGTTTGTGATCGGCAGCTTCCTGCATGAGCTGTCGGTTGCCGCTGACTGCGATCACGTCACTTTCCTTCTCGACTGGCTGGCGCGTCCGCTGGCTGCTCCTCCGAGCGGTGGACCACCGCCTGATCCGAGCCGCACCTTCAATCCCACGCGCGCTGCAGGTGTGGTGAAGCTCGCCGCGGAGAAGTCCGGCTGGGGTAAGAAGCTGCCTGCCGGTCACGGTCTGGGCTTGGCGTTTGGCTTCTCCTACGGCGGACATATCGCCGAAGCGGTAGAGCTGAGCGTCGATGCGAAGAAGAAGATCACCGTCCACAAGATCACCGTGGCCGCGGACATTGGTCCCGTCATCAACCTGAGCAGTGCGGAGAACCAGGCACAGGGCGGCGCCATCGATGGTCTATCGACCGCAATGGGTCTGGAGATCGGCGTGGAACAGGGCCGTATTCAACAGACAAACTTCGGCGATTACCCGATCCTGAGAATGCGTAGCGCCCCACCGGTAGAGGCTCACTTCATCCAATCGGACTTCCGTCCGTCGGGTCTTGGTGAACCGTGTCTGCCACCGCTGGCAGCGGCGCTCGGCAATGCACTGTTTGCGGCGACAGGCGAACGTGTGCGGACGATGCCGTTCAAACGGGCTGGGTATACGATCTGATGTGATAGAAAAGCCGCCGATAAGGCGGCTTTTCTGTTTAACCGCTGAGGTATCGTTTATGCCGTTAAAGCGCTGAAGGCGCGCTCCATACCAGCCTGGGGCAACGCCCCAGGTACATGGACAGTAAAAAGGCATGAGGGCTGAAGGCCCGATCTATAATTCCCAATCGTCGCACACGAAAACGATCGGTGAGACCGTTGTACCTCTATCGAAATGATACGGTCGGATTGAAGGCTTTTATATAGGGCGGGCCTTCAGCCCTTTAACTTCTTGTGGGTGCCGATACCTGGGGCGTTGCCCCAGGCTGGTATGGAACGCGCCTTCAGCGCTTTTTTCATCGACAGATCATATCGATATCGCCTACGCAATAACTATCGCTTACCGGCAACGGTTATCGCTTGCGGTGACCTCTATCTCTTTTATTGCAACGGTACCGTCGGCCCTACATGAGTTCATTCCCCTACTGCACAACCTGGCGCCGCGAGATTGCCGTTAACCACAATGCGCGGCCGCAGTCGCTGCCGTAGACGATGTGTTTGGAGTCCTGTTCCCATGACGGCTGAATCTGGTTGCATGGAAGCTCTGTGATTCGCTGCGTTGCACCGCTCGACAGATTGCGCAGCCATAGATTCCAGAAGCCGTCTTCAAAGCGGCTATAGGCAAGCCACTCTCCATCGGGCGAGATCGCAGGATAACGAACCTCTCCGGTAGGCAGCACCGTAAGCGGGCTGTCTGGAGACTTCAGATAGAGCTCGGGTGCTCCTCCATGGAGCGCAGCGGAGACGGCATACAGATCGCGCGAGTGGAATGCGGCCTCGT
>JAEKKE010000598.1 GCA_019510535.1 Acidobacteriota bacterium | reverse complement strand
GTTGCTGGGTATCCCGGGAGAAGCGTGCAGCGGCGTTTTCATTGCGGAAAACGCCCATAGATGCACAAGCCCTGCACGGCACCTACAGGAAAAATGCTCTACAGCCGCCATCATCGCAGGCGTTGCCTTCTCTGGCTTTTGCCTTGAGGCGCGGGCCGCAGCTCCACAGCCCGCGGAGCCGAAGCTGTCGTCGATGATTCAGCAGTTCAGCGCCGATCGCAGAGCGCTGGAGGCCGCATATGTGATTCCCTTCTCCGTGAGCCGTCTGGACAGGATGGATGCCTTCTATCAACAGGAACAGACACAACTTGCCGCGGTCGACTTCAAGACACTGACGGAAGACGGGAAGCTCGATTATCTGCTGCTGCAAAATCAACTTCGCGGCGAGTTGTATGAGCTTGGATTGCAGCGCGAGAAGGCAAGGGCCATGAAACCATTGCTCCCCTTTGCCGGCACGATTGAAGACCTGGAAGATCAGCACCGACGTATGGTTCGGCCGGATGCTGAGAAGACAGCCGCGACGCTGACGGCAATGTCGCGGGCGATCGAGAATGCAAAGCATGACCTCGATCCATCGAAAAGTGAAAGTAAACCGAAGTTCGATGCCGTTGTTGCTAACCGCGCCGCTGCGGCGACCGAGGAATTAAAGAAGGTTCTCCATAACTGGTACGGACAGTACAGCGGCTATGACCCAGGCTTTACCTGGTGGGTGGAGCAGCCTTATCGGGATGCGGACAAGGCACTGGAAGGATATGAGGCATTCCTTCGGGAGAAGTTGGTTGGGATTGCCGCTGACGACAAGAAGACCATCATCGGAGATCCGGTCGGCCACGAAGCGTTGATGCGCGAACTATCCGCTGACCTTATTCCCTATACCCCCGAAGAGCTGACGGCCATTGCCCAGACAGAGTACGACTGGTGTATGAGGGAGATGCTGCGGGCATCGCACGATATGGGTTATGGCGATGACTGGCACGCCGCCGTAGAGAAGGTCAAAGCAATGCACGTGCCCCCGGGCGATCAGCCGGAGCTGATTCGCAAACTGGTGGTGGAGGGCATTGAGTTCGTCAAGAAAAACGATCTGGTGACGGTGCCGCCGACTGCCGAAGAGACGTGGCGCATGATCATGATGACACCTGAACGTCAGTTGGTGAATCCGTTCTTTACCGGCGGCGACGAGATCAGCGTCTCGTATCCCACGAACACGATGACCTTCGAGCAGCGCGAGATGAGTATGCGCGGCAACAATATTCCGTTCGCCCGCGCGACCGCATTTCACGAGATGATTCCTGGTCATTTCCTGCAGTTCTACATGGCAGCGCGTTATCGTGCCTATCGCGAACCCTTTTCCACTCCTTTCTGGTATGAAGGAAACTCATTGTGGTGGGAGATGTTGTTCTGGGATCGAGGCTTCGACCGGACAGCAGAGGAGCGCGTTGGCGCGCTGGTATGGCGCATGCATCGTTCAGCTCGCGTCATCTTCACGATGAACTTTCATCTCGGTAAGTGGACACCACAACAGTGTGTACAGTTCCTGATCGATAACGTCGGTTTCGAACCGGAGAATGCTACCGCCGAAGTAAGACGGTCCTTCGATGGATCGGTTGGCCCGCTGTACCAGAGCGCCTATCTGATGGGCGCCTTGCAGTTCCGTGCGCTGCATAAGGAGCTGGTTGGAAGCGGCAAGATGACGGAGCGAGAGTTCCACGACACGGTGCTGCATGAGAATGCGATGCCGATCGCACTGCTTCGAGCCTACCTGGAACACGAGCCGCTGAC
>JAEKKE010000597.1 GCA_019510535.1 Acidobacteriota bacterium | reverse complement strand
CATGCGAGACGGCACCTTCCGCCAGCAACTCGATCCGTTGACAGCCGAGTTCACCCAGGCCGACAAGCCCGGCTACTCTCCGTGCGCGCTAGTGATGCTGGACTACACCTGGAGGCTTGCCGGCGTGCGTATTGCAGGCGAGACACTCGAGTGGAACATCCGCCCAAACTACACGGCCTCTAACAATGCACGCTTCTCACTAAAGTTCAACAAGACGCATCGTGCGGAGCTGAGATACGCGGGCAGCAAAGCAACACTCATGCTTGACGGGAAAGAGCTCGGCACAGCGACAGGAACCTTCCGTCTGGTGACAACGCTGGATGGAAAGCCCGTAAGGATCGTCGGTATTGGGGAGAAGCCCGGAAAGATTAGCTACAAGCTCAGAGGAGTGATAAAGAACCTAACGATTCACCCCAACCAATCTGCAAAACAGACCAATCTTTAGAGTTCATCGATGTAGGAAAGCAGGTCCTTCGCTTTGCTCAGGATGACAGGCAAAGGCGGTTCCAACTGGCAACCGGCAACTGTTACCTGGCAACTGCCTCTCTAGCAGTTCTGATACTTCCAGTTTCTCTGCTTGCCTTCGGCGATCCAGGTCACAGCCTGCTCGATGCGGGTAGTGCGGGTGGCATCGCGCTTAGCCTCGTTGATCCACTCCACGTATTCGCGTTTGCAGGAGGGGCTGAACGCCTCGTAGACCTTGGTCGCGGCTTTGTTCTTCTTCAGAGCCACAGCGAACTCAGGATGGATCTCCGGCAGAGCCTTCGGCACGGTCTTCTTTCGCTTCATCAGGCTTTCGCCGCCCTCAACCGCCGCAGCCGCCTCTTTGATCAGCTTGAGCAGCATCCTGTCGGCGGGAAGGTCCTTCACTGAGGTGATACGTCCCAATGTCCCCATCGATCCATCGGATTCGAAACCGGCCGCCTTCAACTGCTCACGGACGCTCGAAGCCCAGAGACCGAAGCTGCAATGCGCCTTGAATGCGGCCATATTAGCGATGATCTTGCCGCCTGGCGTCGTGAAGAACGGCATGCTCCACTTGATGGTCTCCTGCACCTCGGGCAACGCCCGGTGCATGGTCTCGCGGATGTGGTTCAGAATCGGCTGGGCAAAGGGCTGTGCCTTTGCAATGTAGGCATCGACGCGCGCGTCCATGCGCACCATCATACGGTCGAAACACCGGCACCGGTCGAAGAACCGCAACGGTTACCTAAATTCTGTCGCTGCGGCTGATGCGACCGGCGACCCGATTCCCTCGTCTGAAATAATGTCAGAACGTGGAGAAGAAGCCGCCAAGCCGCCGTAGCGAGTCGATCGATAACTATCTGAAGGCCATCTTCTCCCTGGGCGGCGGAGATGATCATCTTGTGGGCTCGAAGCAGATCGCCGATCGTCTGGGCATCGCTCCCGCATCCGTGACCAATATGCTGCAACGTCTTGCCGCGCAGGTGCGTCCGATGGTTCGCTATGAGCGTCATCGCGGCGTGAAACTCACCGCCGTGGGACGGAAGCGGGCTCTGGAGATCGTACGCCACCACCGCCTGCTCGAGACCTTTCTCTTTGAAGTGCTCGGCTACCCGATCGAAGAGCTCCACGACGAAGCCGAGCGCCTGGAACACTTCATCTCAGAGCGCTTCGAGGAGCGCGTCGCCTCACGCCTCGGGAATCCGACACAAGACCCGCACGGACACTGCATCCCCGCACTCGACGGTTCCATGCCGCCGCAGCATCGCGCCGGCTGCCGCTGTTACGTCTAGTTGCTGGCTGCTAATTCCTGGTTGCTAGTTTTT
>JAEKKE010000575.1 GCA_019510535.1 Acidobacteriota bacterium | reverse complement strand
TGGCATCGCATTGTCAGCTTCCAGCTCTACGACCAACAGGGACACTCGATCCAGGCCGGAACGGTCGAAGACTTCTATAGCTCCCCTGACAGCCAGCGCCGG
Organism: Acidobacteriota bacterium; assembly: GCA_019510535.1. Taxonomy (GTDB): domain Bacteria; phylum Acidobacteriota; class Terriglobia; order Terriglobales; family Acidobacteriaceae; genus Terriglobus. The sequence goes on along the minus strand of JAEKKE010000575.1, from coordinate 1,694 downwards.
GTATTTACATCCACAAAGCAGCACTTCACGACCTACACGACCGCCGAGGGCGCCTTCGTCGATGTCCGAAATATCTCTCTTTCGCCAGCACTTCTACTCGCCCTCGCAGGACTCGGAGAGACCGGGGTCCCCGATGTGCTTCCGCGCGACCGCTTCCTGAGCGAACATGCTCCAGGTCATGGCACCCTGGCCTGCTTCGGCACGCAACGAACGGATGAGTCCGGCATGTATGCCGTCTCTCTGGTGGACGCGCCCACAACCTGCTTCCAGGCCACGAGCGGGGAGCTGCGCGCCGTAAAACGCAACGGCATCGTGACTGCGATCCTCGACTGGAATACACTCCGCGAACATCGCGTCCCCGGCCGCATTACCGTGTTCGGTGAAGAGGGAAAGATCGCCGAGCTGACGGTCACCCTGCTGGAGCCCCTCGATCATTCCCTGGACGCTCCGCCCTCCAACATTCACATGCATCCAGCCCATGGCACTGAGCTAGCCGCGTGTGACCAGGGAGGATACAGCCCCGTCGGCCTGCCGCAGTCTCACACCCCCCGGCTGCAGGCATATGTCCACGTCGACCGCAACGGCAAGCCGGACAACATCCGTGTCCTTTCGCGGGCCGATACCCTCACCCAGGGCTATGTCGCTGAAGAGCTGAAGCATCGTTCCTACCCCCCGTGCGTCGTCGACGGACGGATAACCGACTTCTCGTTCATTACCAGCGTCTACCGGCCGGAGATGAACCAGGTCTCCACCGCCGGCTTCCTCTCCGGATGGAACGCGTATCTGGGCCCGGGAGCGAACGACTCCTCAAACTCGCTCTCGAACCTCGCCATCGCAGGCTGGTAGATCCCTGAACCGGTCCACCTTGCCCCGGCACCACCCCTCATTTAAGCTCGTAGATATGTACGAGGACTTTCACGCTCGCGACCGGTTTACCGGGGAAGACCTGCACTGCACCTGGAAGGGCACGGTCGTTGCCATCGCAACGCGTCACGCCGACGCCACCGATATCCGTTTCGCCGTGAACGGCCGCCCCGTCTGGATCGCCATGCCGAATGAGGCGTGGGTACAGCAGAAGGCCAAGAACGGTCACGTCATTACGGATTATCTGGCGGCGCAGGCTGCGGGACATTACCTGAAGTCCATCATCGAGACCGGCTACGATAATGGCCGCGAGATGTACACCATGTCCATCGATGAGGTGTTGCAGCACGTTGACCAGGTGGTCCGCGAAGCCGGACATACCTCCAAGCTGCCGCAGCTCCCGCTCGTCAATAGCGACTCGCACCCGGCCGAACTCGACTTCGCTCTTCCGGGCGAGCCTCATAAGATCCCGCTCTCCGAATAGATTTTCATTCGTCCTTAAGCTTCCTGCGGCACGTTAGGGTGTGTCATCAAACTCGTGCCGTCAGCGCCGGGAGCAGATTTTTCTGAGATCGAGGAGCGAGGAGAGAACTGTAGCTGGCTACTGGAACGACGAGCGACGAAGAGATCGGGAAATCGGGGTCCCCAGTCAGCTTTGCTGGCTGGGGTGAAGAAAATCTGCCCCGGCCCTTCGGGTTGCGGCGCAAATTCGCCCATCCTTCGTTGTTGGCCTCGACTGTGGACCCGCCACAGCCTTCGGCCTCCGCCTCGTATGAACAAATTTGCGCCCGCAACGCTGACGACAGGAGTTTGATGACACACCCTAGAGC